>NZ_BAAAUG010000054.1:0-15905 GCF_039533825.1 Streptomyces rectiviolaceus | reverse complement strand
GGTGTGGCGGCGTGGTCGATCAGGAGCGCCCCCGCCGCGAGCCATTCGGCGGGAATCGGGGGGTGGCTGCCGGTCACGGCGACGACGTCGGCGCGCCGGGCGGTGGCGCGGGCGTCGTCGGTCACGTGGACCGTAAGGCCGGTGCGGCGGGCGACCGCGGCGGCGAAATCCTTGGCGCGGGACGGATCGCGCCCGACGACATGGAACTCTTCGAGCGACGGCAGCGCGTGGTGCAGGACCAGGAGGCAGGACCACGCCTGTTCACCGGCGCCGAGCAGTCCGAGACAGAGGGGGTTCGGCGGTGCGAGGTAGCGGGCGGCGAGGCCGGAGGGGATGGCCGCCCGCCAGCCGTCGAGTGCGCCCGCGTCGGCGATGCCGAGCAGGGAGCCGTCGTCGTCGGCGATGAGTAACTCGACGCGCGCGGTGGCGGAACCGGGCGGGGCGGGGTCGATCCGGACCACGAAGCAGCGGCCGAACGGGCCTGGGACGTACGGCCGGACGGTGAGCCGGCAGTTGGAGTACGGGAGCGGGTACCGGGTCTCGTGTCCGGCAGCCGGTCCGTGGCCGAGGAGCAGCCCCTGGACATCGGAGAATCGCTCCTCCATGAAGGCCAGGTCGTCGAAGACGTCGTCCACGTCTTCCGAGGTCAGCAGGATCGGCACGGTAGTCGTCTTCCTTTTCGCTGGGAAAGAGCCGAGGCGAGATACACAAACTTGAGTATCACGAGGGAAGGAACCGGATCCACAGAATCCACATCAACGGCCGGAAGACCCCGACCGGCTGCGATGCCCGCACCTCCGTCAGGAGGAGGTCTCCTCCCCCGCCATCACGTACTCCCCCTCTTCCAGGCGCTTGATCAGCTCGTGCGCCCAGACGGCCTGGCTCGCGGCGCTGTGTTCCCACAGGCCGAGGAGTTCGCGGATATGGGCCCGCTCCTGCTTCTCGCTGGTGGCGTCACGGACCCGCGCGACCAGATCCCCCTGCTCGGCCGAGAGCGAGTCGACGCGCTCGCGCAGCAGGGCCACGGCCTCGTCGCGGCCGAGCGCGGGCAGCAGGACGAGCGCGGCACCCAGCATGTCCGACCGGTTGTTGCCGTGCCGCAGGGCATCCCTGAGGAGCCGCATGAACTCGTCGTCGCCCGCCGGCGTGATCTCGTAATCCACCCGGCCCGGCCAGTCCGGGATGTCGGTCGACGTCAGCAGCCCTTCCTTCGCCAGCTGCCGCAGGGCGTGATAGATCGAGCCGAACTTGATGTGGGCCCACTCGTCGGCCCCCCAGGAGAGCAGTTCGGAACGGACCAGATAGCCATGGGCCCGGCCCTGCATCCGCACGACCCCCAGGACGAGCAATTTCGTGGCTGACATCGTCTCCCTGCTGATCTCCCGTGCGATGCGGACCGGCGCGCACACTCCGTGGTCCGGTGACCATCCGTCATCGCTGGCTTGGCAGTCACCCACGGTAGTACATGACCTGCTGTTCTCCGTGCGCAAGGGGGCTGCAGCCCTCCTGTGCGGTACGGGCCGCTCCGGTCGAGCGCCCCTGCAACGACTCTCGACTCCGGTACGAGGTGGCGGCCCGAGGGTGGAGCCATCCATGTCGGGTCGTACGCCTGAATAGAGGTTGGGATGCGGATACTCTTCACCACCTTCGCCGCCAAGTCACACATGCATGCGCAGGTGACACTGGCCTGGGCCCTCAAGGCGGCCGGCCACGAGGTCAGGATCGCGAGCCACCCCGATCTCGCCGAGGACATCACCCGGACCGGGCTCACCGCCGTCGGGGTCGGGGAGGAGCTCCATCTCGACGAGCAGATGCAGGACACCCAGGAGAACATCGGCCAGGACGTCGACCAGCTGGAGAGCCAGGCACAGGTCGGCCTTGACATGAGCGAGCTCCGGCCGGAGCGGCTCACCTGGGACTACACCCTCGGTGTGTTCACGGCCATGACGTCGGTCGTCTTCCAGAACTGCTGCTCCGACCAGATGGTCGACGAGCTGGTGGAGCACTGCCGCTCCTGGAAGCCCGACCTCGTCCTGTGGGACACGATGACCTTCGCCGGCGCCGTCGCCGCCATCTCCACGGGAGTCGCCCACGGCCGGGTGCTCTTCGGTCTCGACCTGGCGGGCCGGATGCGGGAGACCTTCCTCGAACAGCTCGCCGCACGGCCGCCGGAGCTGCGGGACGACCCGCTGCGCGAGTGGCTCACCTGGAGCCTGGAGCGGCACGGCGCCTCCTTCGAGGAGTCCGCGGTGACCGGCGACTTCACCGTCTGCCCGCTGCCGGCCTCCCTGCGCCTCCCGGTCGGCCTGCAGTACGTACCCGTGCGGTACGTGCCGTACAACGGCCAGTCGACGGTGCCGCAGTGGCTCCAGGAGCCGCCGAAGGAGGGCCGCCGCCGGGTGTGCATCACCCTGGGCGTGGCACACCGCGAGGTGCTCGGCGCCGACCGTGCCTCCATCGGCGATCTGCTCGAAGCCGTCGCCGGACTCGACGACGTGGAGGTCGTCGCCACCCTCAACGAGAACCAGCTGAAGGACTTCGACTCCCTGCCCGACAATGTGCGGGCCGTCGACTTCGTCCCGCTCGACGCGCTGCTTCCCACCTGTGACGCGGTGATCCACCACGGCGGCTCCGGCAGCTTCGGCACCGCCATGATCCACGGAGTGCCCCAGCTCATCATCGTCGACGGCGTCTGGGACACCATCAACAAGGCCCGCAAGCTCGAGGAGCGCAAGGCCGGGCTCTACGTGCCCGGCAAGCTCAGCGGCAAGGGCGTGCGCGAACTCCTGGTCCGCCTCCTCGACGAGCCGGTCTTCCGGGAGAACGCGGACCTCCTGCGGCGCGAGGCGCTCGCGTCCCCCGCCCCCGCGGCGGTCGTCCCCACGCTGGAGCGCCTCGCGGCCGAGTACCGCCGCCGATGAACGGCGCCGACCTCCCCCCACCGCCATCCCCGACGTACCCGACTACTTCCCGGACGGTGAACCAATCGATGCAGGTCCGTAAGCTCAAGGTCGAGGGGGCGTACGAGTTCACCCCCCGTCAATTCGGTGATCACCGCGGTCTGTTCGTCTCCCCGTTCCAGCAGGAGGCGTTCCAACAGGCCCTGGGGCGGCCCTCCTTCCCGGTCGCGCAGACCAACCACAGCACGTCCCGGCGCGGCACGATCCGCGGCATCCACTTCACCGTCACGCCTCCCGGCACCGCCAAGTACGTCTACTGCGCGCGGGGGCGGGCGATCGACGTCGTGGTCGACCTGCGGGTCGGCTCGCCCACCTTCGGGCAGTGGGACGCGGTCGAGATGGACCAAGTGCACTTCCGCACCTCGTACTTCCCCGTCGGCGTCGGCCACGCCTTCGTCGCGCTCGAGGACCACACCGTCATGTCGTATCTGCTCACCAGTCCCTACGTCGCCGAGAACGAGCTCGCCGTCGACGTGTTCGACAAGGAGCTTGGGGTGCAGATCCCGGCGGGCCTCGACGTCGTGCAGTCCGACCGTGACCGCGACGCGCTCTCCTTCGCCGCCGCGCGGGAGCGCGGCGTGCTGCCCGGCTACGCCGAGTCCGCGGCCGTCGAGGAGAGCCTGTGGCTCCCCTCCGGCGTCGGCGCCGCGCGCTGAGCCCGGCGGTGGACACGACCGCGCAGAGCGGCACGGCGGGCACGGTGGCCGTGCTCGGGGCCACCGGGTGCGTCGGGCGAAGCGTCTGCGACGAGCTGGTCAGGACCGGGCACGAGGTCCTGGCGGTGGCCCGCAGGTCCGCGCCCGGCATCCCCGCGCACGCCTTCGTCCCGCTCGATGTCGCCGCGGCCTCGCCGAAGACCCTCGGCACGCTCTTCGACCGGCACGGCGTCGGCTCGGTGGTGAACGCCAGCGGTGGCTGGGGCACCACCGCGGAGGAGATGCGCTACGCCCATGTCGAGCTCCTCGAACGCCTCGTCGACGGATGTGCCGCTGCCGACGGGCGGCTGCGGGTCGTCCAGATGGGGTCCATCCACGAGTACGGGCCCGTGCCCGACGGCGTCCTCATCGACGAGCAGCGCCGGCCCGGGACCCTGAGCCCGTACGGGCTGACCAAGCGGACCGGCTCCGAGCACCTGCTCGACCAGACCCGGGCGGGCCGGGTGGACGGCGTCGTGCTGCGCGCGGTCAACGTCTACGGTCCGCACACCACGACGGCGAGCTTCCTGGGCGCTGTGCTGGCCCGGCTGCGCGCGCTCGTCCCCGGCGAAGTGCTCGCCCTCGACGTGGCCGAGGCCCGCAGGGACTTCGTCGACGTACGGGATCTGGCGCGGGCGGCGGTGGCCGCGGTGCACGCCCCGGTCGTCGGCCGGGTCGTCAACATCGGGCGCGGCGAGGCGGTGTCCATGCGTGACCTGGTCGCCTCCCTGATCGACGCGTCCGGCATCGACCCGGCGTCGGCACGGCTCAACCCCGCCGATGTGGCCAGCAAGGGCGGTGGCTGGACTTGCGCGGACATCCGGCTCGCGGCCCGCGCGCTCGACTGGTACCCCCGGATCCCGCTGCACGACTCCCTGCGGGCCATGTGGGACACGGCCGCCGCCAGCATCCCGCCTCAGGAGGTCTCATGAGCAACTCCCGCACGCCGTCCGCCACTCCGTCCGCTACGCCGTCCGCCGCTTCGCCGGTGGGCCGGGAGCCCGTGGAGCGGCGGATCGACGTCTCGGCCGGGCTGCGCACCGGTCCGCTCGGCGACCTCTCGGACTTCCCCCAGTGGTTCGCCGAGCACGCACGACGCGCCTACACCCGCGTCCGGCGGGTGCCGCTCGACGGTCTCGAAGGCTGGGTCACCGACCCGGACACCGGCGATCTGCGCCACCACACGGGCCAGTTCTTCACCGTGCACGGGCTGCGGGTCAGCAACCCGGGCGCACCGGTTCCCGAGTGGTCACAGCCGATCATCGACCAGCCCGAGATCGGCATCCTCGGCATCCTGGCCGCCCCGATCGACGGGGTGCTGCACCTGCTGATGCAGGCCAAGGTGGAGCCCGGCAACGCCAACGGGCTCCAGCTGTCCCCGACCGTCCAGGCGACCCGCAGCAACTACACCCAGGTGCACCGCGGGCGGGCCGTCCCCTATCTCAGCCACTTCCTGGACATCCACAGCCGTCCTGGCGTGCTGGCGGACGTGCGCCAGTCGGAGCAGGGGTCGTGGTTCAACCGCAAGCGCAACCGCAACGTCGTGATCGAGCTGCCCGAGCCGGTCGAAGCCATCGACGGATTCCGGTGGCTGACGTTGGGTCAGGTGCACGAGCTGCTCGGCCGCGAGGACACGGTCAACATGGATGCCAGGACCGTCCTGTCGTGTCTGCCCTTCACAGGACCGGCAGGACCGGCGGACGGCGACGGCTTCCGGAGCGCGCTGCGGCGTTCCGGCGATCCTTCGGCCAGGAGCCTGCACAGCACCGCGGAGATCCTCGGCTGGCTCACCGAACGGCGCACGGGCAGCGACCTCACGACCCGCCGGATCCCGCTCGCGAAGGTGGCGGGCTGGAACCGTACGCCGGAGCGCATGAGCCATGACGAGGACGCCTTCTTCAACGTCATCGGTGTGCGGGTCGAAGCGGCAGGCCGTGAGGTGGGCGGGTGGAGCCAGCCGATGATCGAGCCGGTGGGGCGGGGCGTCATCGCCTTCCTCGTCCGGCGGATCGACGGCGTGCTGCACGTGCTCGCGCACGCGCGTACGGAGCCGGGCTTCACGGACGTGGTGGAGCTGGGGCCGACCGTGCAGTGCGTCACGGACAGTTACGCGCACCTGCCGCCCGGGACGCTGCCGCCGTTCCTCGACGAGGTGTTGGGGGCCTCCGCGGAGCGGATCCGGTTCGACAACGCGCTCTCCGAGGAAGGCGGCCGGTTCCATCACGCGCTCAACCGCTATCTGATCGTGGAGGCTTCGGACGACGTCCCGTCCGACCATCCCGCGTACCGCTGGCTGACCCTGCACCAGCTGTCCGGGCTGCTGAAGCACAGCCACTACGTCAACATCCAGGCCCGCAGCCTGATCGCCTGTCTGCACAGCCTGTACTCCGGCTGAGGCGAGGCCGCGCGTGAAACGCCGTGTCCCGGTGAGGTGGTCCGCCTCACCGGGACACGGCGTTTCACGCGTGCGCGGCGCTCACAGCTCCGCGATGACCTCGCGCAGCGCCTCGATCACCTTCTCCTGGACGTGCTGCGGCAGGGAGGGGTACATCGGCAGGGAGAAGATCTCCTTCGCAAGCCGCTCGGTCACCGGGAGGTCGCCCTCGCCGTAGCCCAGGTGCGCGAAGCCCGTCATGGTGTGAACCGGCCACGGGTAACTGATGTTCAGCTCGATGTCGTACGCCCTGAGCCGCTCGATGATCCGGTCCCGTTCGGGGTGCCGCACCACGTAGACGTAGTGGACGTGATCATTTCCCACCGCGTTCGCGGGCATGACAAGGCCGGTGTCGCCAAGACCCTCGGCGTAGCGCCGGGCCACGCTGCGCCGGCCCTCCACGTACGCGTCCAGGCGGCGGAGTTTGCGGCGGAGGATCTCGGCCTGCACTTCGTCGAGGCGGCTGTTGTGTCCCGGGGTGCTGACAACGTAGTACGTCTCCTCCATGCCGTAGTAGCGCAGCCGGCGCAGGTTCGCCGCGGTGTCCTTGTCCGGGGTGACCACCGCGCCGCCGTCGCCGTACGCGCCGAGCACCTTCGTCGGGTAGAAGGAGAAGGCCGCGGCGTCGCCCATGGTGCCCGCGAGACGCCCGTGGTGCCGGGCGCCGTGTGCCTGGGCGCAGTCCTCGAGGACCTTGATCCCGTGGCGCTTCGCCAGCTCCATGACCGGGTCCATGTCGACGCACTGCCCGTAGAGATGCACGGGCACGATCGCCTTGGTCCGCGGGGTGATCGCGTCGGCGATCAGGTCCGTCCGCATGAGGAAGTCCTCGTCGCGGACGTCCACGAAGACCGGCTTGGCACCTGTCGCATCGATGGCAAGGACCGTGGGGGCGGCCGTGTTGGACACGGTGATCACCTCGTCGCCCGGCCGCACCCCGAGCGCCTGGAGGCCGAGGACCAGCGCGTTGGTGCCGTTGTCCACACCCACACAGTGCGCACGGCCGTGATAGGCGGCGAACTCCTCCTCGAAGCTCTGGACGCTCGCGCCGAGCACGAGCTGACCGGACTGGAACACGGTGTCGACGGCATCGAGGAGCTCCTCGCGCTCCGCCTCGTACTCCCGCAGATAGTCCCAGACGTACGTGGTCATCGGCCGGACACCTCCCGCTCCTTGACTCCGGTGAACAGGCCGCGGCCGGTGGGCGGGCCCGGGTGGAACTCGACACGGCATCCGGCGTCCGTGAACGCCTGCTCGTACTCCTCGCGCGTGAAGAGGGTCAGCACGTCGATCTCGGTGAAGGTGCGGATGCCCGACGGCTCTCCGACGAGGAACCGCACCTCCATCCGGGTCGCCCGCCCCTGGAGGGTGGAGTGGGAGATCCTGGCCACGGTCCGGTCGCCGTCACGTGCCAGGTCCCCCGCGACGAACCCCTCCTTGAACTGCTCGGGGAACCACCAGGGTTCGACGACGAGCACGCCGCCCGGGGCGAGGTGCCGGGCCATGGCGGCGACGGCGGACCGCATGTCGTCGACGCTGTCCAGATAGCCGATGGCACAGAACATGCAGGTGACCACGGAGTACTGGCGGCCGAGGTCGAAGTCCCGCATGTCGCCCTCGTGGATGGTCAGTCCGGGCCAGCGCCGCGCCGCCAGGTCTCGCATCGGCTCGGCGATCTCCAGCCCCTCCGCGGTGGCGAAGAGCTTGCTGAACGGGCCGAGATGGGCGGCGGTGCCGCACGCCACGTCGAGCAGCGAGTCGGCGTCCGGCGTGTGGCGGCGCGCCACGGCCGCGATGTCCTCGGCCTCCGCGGCCCAGTCCTTGCCCCGGCTGCGGTACACCAACTCGTATACGTCGGCGAGGTCCGTGCTGTACATGGGTTCTCCTCGGGTCGGCTGCTGATCTCGGCGCCGGCGGTGGCACCGGTCCTTGCGCCCGGCGCATGGCCGGTGTGCGGCTACGCGTCGACGAGGGCGACCGCCCGCGCCCAGCCGGCTCCGGCGCCGGCCACCTTCACCGGGAAGCAGGCCACCTGGAAGCCGTGGGGCCCCGGCAGCGTCTCCAGTGCCGAGAGCCGCTCGATCTGGCAGTACTCCCGGTCGCGGCCCGCGACATGGGCGGGCCAGAGCACGCTGCGGTCCCCCGTCCGCTGGTACTCGGCGATGATCGTGCCGAACGGCGCGTCCAGGCTGAACGCGTCGGTGCCGATCACCCGTACGCCCGCGTCGAGCAGGAAGGCGACGGCGCTCGCGTCCAGGCCGACGAAGTCGGTGAAGTAGCGGGGCGTACCGGACCATTCGGCGGCGCCGGTGTGGAGCAGCACGATGTCGGACGGGGCGAGCGTGTAGCCGATCCGGTCGAGTTCCTTGCGCAGGTCGGCGGCGTCGACCACGCCGGCCTCGCGGCCCCGGACGTCGAGCACCACGCCGGGCGCGAGGAACCATTCGAGCGGCACGGCGTCGATGTGCCGGGGCACTCCGGTGCCGTACGAGGCACGGGAGCCGTAGTGCGACGGCGCGTCGACGTGGGTGCCGGTGTGGGTGGTCAGACTCAGCCGGTCCAGGGAGAGGAACTCGCCGTCGGGCAGGTCGTCGGGGTCGAAGTCGATGTCGAAATGACGCCGCATCTCGTCGCGCATGTGCAGCGCGCCCTCTCGCGGGGACATCACCTCGTGGACCACCGGGTCCGGTTCGAACGAGCCGGAGTCCACCGGCGAGGACAGGTCAATGATGCGCACGGTCACCTCCTGAGCGATGGGGCCCAGCCTTCCGGCGCCCGCTCGGAAGGCGTTGGAAGCCCGCTCGACGCCTGGACGGGGCAGGAGTCCGTCCCGCCGGGGCGGGGTGGTGTCTCGACCGGGAATCGATCCCTGTCGGCCAGGGTCGGTGGTCCCAGGAACCGCAGCCGTGCCGGGAGGCCACTCGTGGACAGCACCGAGATCCAGCAGTTCTACGCCCGCCACATGCAGTTGCTCGACGGCGGATCGGCCGAGGCGTGGGCCCGGACGTTCACCCCCGACGCCACCTTCACCGCCCCCTCGATGACGGAGCCGGTACGGGGCCGGGAGGGCATCGCCGCGGGCGCGAGGGCCGCGATCGAGGACCGGGCGGCGGCGCGGGAGGTGCACCGTCACTGGGTGAACATGACGGTCACGAGTGAGACTGACGAGGGGGCCGACGCTGCCGACGGCACCGACAGCACCGAGGCCGTCTCGTACGTGCAGATCCTGGCCACCGGACGGGGTGCCGCGCCGCGGGTGCTGCTGTCCTGCGTGATGCGGGACCGCCTGGTGAGCCGGGACGGCGAACTGCTCGTGGCTCAGCGCCGGATCAGCCGCGACGACCGGCCGCTCAGCTGAGTTCGACCCCGGTTCGAGCGCCCGTCAGTAGCTTCCTGTCATGACACCACGGACAGTGATCATCACCGGTGGAGGTACCGGCATCGGCCGGGCCACGGCCCTGCGATTCGCCGGGAAGGGCGAGCGCGTCCTCGTCGTGGGCCGTACCGCGGCCGCGCTTGACGAGGCAGCCGAGGGACACGACAACATCCGCACGCTGGTGGCGGACATCACCGCGCCGGGGGCCGGCGAGGAGGTGGTCGAGGCGGCGCTGCGGGAGTTCGGGCGCATCGACGTGCTCGTCAACAACGCGGGCACGGGCACCTTCGCCCCGCTCGCCAAACTCGACCGCGCCGCCACCGAGCGCCAGTACGCCACCAACGTGATCGCGCCCACGTTCCTCGCACAGGCCGCGCTTGACGCCCTGGAGGAGACCGGCGGCACGATCGTCAATGTGAGCTCCGCCGGTTCGCTGGGCATCCAGGCGTTCCCCGACAACTCGGTCTACTGGAGCACGAAGTCGGCGCTGAACCACCTCACGCGCACCTGGGCGGTCGAACTGGCGCCCCGCGGGATCCGGGTGGTCTCGGTGGCCCCCGGCGTGACGGACACCGGCATCGGTGAACGCATCGGCATGTCGGCCGAGCAGTACCGGGAGTTCCTGGGGCAGCTGGCCGGGCAGATACCCCTCGGCCGGGTCGCCTCACCCGACGACGTGGCCTGGTGGATCACCACGCTGTCCGATCCGGAGGGGCGGTACATGACCGGTGCGATCGTGCCGGTCGACGGCGGTCTCTCACTGACCTGAGCCTGCGCCTGCCCTCCACTCCGTCCACGCCTTCGGGCCGCACCGCTCGGCGGTGCGGCCCGAAGCCCTGTGGTCAGACGCCGTCGTGCTCGACCCTGCGGTGGCGCACGCGCCAGCCGTGGCCGCCGTCCGGTACGAGTTCGTCCTCGCACACCGTGCTCACGTGCAGCACGGTCGGCCCGCCGGGCGGGGTCGCGAGGACCTGTGCGTAGGAACGGGCACGGACGGTGCCCTCCGGGCCCGGTTCCACGGTGAGCATGGAGAACACGTGCCGCCGCTGCTGCGGGGTGTCCGCGAGCCGCGCCAGGTTCCGGCGCACGGCATCGGCGATGGCCTCCCGGCCCCGGACGGGTGCGGGCCCCGTGTTCTGCTCGAAGACGCCATCCTCGGTGAACGTGCCCGCCCACTCCTCGGCCCGCTGCTCGTCGAGCAGCCTCATCTGCTCCGCGTAGAAGCGCTGCACGCCCACGTACAGCTCGGCGGAGACCGGTGCGCCGCCGCGCGGGCTGCTCGCGTACTGCGCCGCGTGCCCGAGTGTCGCCCGGCTGTTGCGGCCCAGCGCGTCCCGGATCAGGGTGCGGGCCTCCGGCACCCCCGCGTGCTCACCGATGACCTCGGTCACGGCGTGCGGCGCGATCCGCACGGTGTGCCGTGAGGTGACCGTGCACCCCTGCCCGTCCTCCTCGAAGATCCACTCCCCGGTGTGCGCGGCCATCAGGGCGGGCGTCTGGATCTGCTTGTAGACGATCCGTTCGGCCGGGAAGCAGATCCGGACGGAGCGGGTCGTGTGGGTGTCGCCGTCGGCGGTGCGGGTGTCCATCTCCAGGATCTGCTCGTTCGGCGCGTCCTCGGTGAGGACGACCCGGGCGACGTGCGGCAGCCGCTCCGTCCAGCGGTCCGCCGCGCGGATGAACTCGTACGCGTCCTTGGCCGACCCGTCGACGTGCACGCTGTCGTCGAAGGTGAAGGTGAGCCGGGGGTCCGCGTCCTCGACGCCGGCCCGCAGCGCCTCCAGTTCGGAAGACGTGTTGGTGTCGATGGCCCGGCGGATCCACTCCACCTGTTCCGGCTGTTCCGGCCCGTCGTCGACGGCGGTGAACCGGTGGGTGAACCGCACCCGCGTCCGCTGCTCGTCGAGCGGTTCGAGCTGCCACTCGCCGGTCATGGAGCCCACCGGCGCCTGCGACTTCTCCTGACGGTACGTCACCCGCAGCTGGTCGCGTTCCAGTACCCGGTGTGAGGTCCAGGTCTTGATCTCGTCGTTGGCGGTGGCCCAGATCCGCAGCCGTTCCTGGCTGCCGTCGCCCTCCAGGCGCTCGACGTGGACGCTCGGCGGGAAGTGCACCGGCCAGGCCGGTGCGTCCGCGATGAGGTCGAACACAGCCCCGGCGGGGGCGTCCACGTCGATCTCGTGAAGAGTCTCGTGCACTGTCTCCTCGGACATGGCTCTCCTCAGTAGTTGCCGAGTCCGCCGCAGACATTGATCGCCTGCGCGGTGACGGGTGCGGCGGCGTCGGTCAGGAGATAGCCGACCATCCCCGCGACCTCCTCGGGCGCGGTGTAGCGGCCGAGCGGGATCTTGGCCTGGAACCGGCCGAGCACGTCCTCCTCGGTGGTCTGCCAGGCGGCGGCGTAGCCCTGCCGGACCCGTGCCGCCATGGGCGTCTCCACATAGCCGGGGCAGACGGCGTTGACGGTGATGCCGGTCTTGGCCAGCTCCAGGCCCACGGCCTTGGTGAAGCCGACGACCCCGTGTTTGGACGCGGAGTAGGGGGCGCCGAGCACGACGCCCTGCTTGCCGCCGGTGGAGGCGATGTTGACGATGCGGCCCCAGGTCCCCTCCCGCATCCGGCCGGTGGTGAGCACGGTCCGGGTGAAGCGGAAGACGCTGTCCAGGTTGGTGGCCATGACGTCGTCCCACAGATCGTCCTCGATCGTGTGCGTCTCGCCGCCGCCGCTGCGTCCCGCGTTGTTGACGAGCACCTCGACCGGTCCGTAGCGCTCCACGGCGCCGGCGACCAGCGCCTCGATCCGCGCGACGTCGCGCACGTCGCAGCTCTCGCCCTCCACCTCGTACCCCTCGGCACGTAATTCCTTGACGGTCAGCACCACGCGGTCGGCGTCGCGGGCGCAGATGTACACACGGTGTCCTGCCGCCGCGAGGGCCCGGGTCACGGCGAGTCCGATGCCGCTGGTGGCGCCGGTGACGACGGCGACCCTGCTCTGCTGTGCGTCCATGATGTGCTCAGCCCTTCCCGGTGCAGAACTCGGTGATGGACTCGACGACGTAGTCGAGCATTTCGTTGGTGAGCGACGGATAGACGCCGATCCAGAAGGTGTCCTCCGTGAGGATGTCGCAGTTGGTCAGCTCGCCCACGATGCGGTAGCGCACGTCCTCGTACGCGGGATGGCGGGTGATGTTCCCGCCGAAGAGCCGGCGGGTCCCGATGTTGCGCGCCTCCAGGAAGTTGACCAGGTCCTTGCGGCTGAACCCCGCGTCGGGCAGGACGGTGAGGGCGAAGCCGAACCAGCTCGGTTCGCTGTCCGGGGTGGCCCGCGGCAGCAGCAGGCCGGGGACGTCGGCCAGGCCGTCGCGCAGCCGCTGCCAGTTGCTCCGGCGGGCGGCGATGAAGTCGGGCAGCTTCTTCAACTGGCTGTGGACCAGGGCGCCTTGGAGGTCGGTCGCCTTCAGGTTGTAGCCGACGTGGGAGAAGATGTACTTGTGGTCATAGCCCGCGGGCAGCGAGCCCATCTGGTAGTCGAACCGCTTCAGGCAGGTGTTGTCCGTGCCGGGTTCGCACCAGCAGTCCCGGCCCCAGTCCCGCATCGACTCCACGAGCCTGGCCAGTTCCAGACTGCCCGTCAGGACACAGCCGCCCTCTCCCGCGGTGATGTGGTGGGCGGGGTAGAAGCTCACCGTGCTGAGGTCCCCGAACGTGCCGGTGAGCTTGCCCTGGTAGGTGGATCCGACCGCGTCGCAGTTGTCCTCGATCAGGAAGATGCCGCGCTTGGCGGCCAGTTCGGCCACCTCGGCGACCGGGAACGGATTGCCCAGCGCGTGCGCGATCATGATCAGCCGGGTACGCGGGGACAGCGCCGCCTCGATCTGTTCGAGCGAGGCGTTGTACGTGCCGAGCTCCACGTCCACGAAGACGGGCGTCAGACCGTTCTGGACGAGCGGGTTGATCGTGGTCGGGAATCCGGCCCCGACCGTGATGGCCTCGTCACCGGGGCGCAGCCGTAACTCCTTGAGCTTCGGCGAGGTGAGCGCGCTGACCGCGAGCAGGTTCGCCGACGATCCCGAGTTCACCATGTGCGCCTTGCGCAGCCGGAAGTAGCGGGCGAAGTCGCTCTCGAACTTGCGGGTGTGCACGCCCGCGGCGATCCGCATGTCCAGCGCCGCGTCGACCAGCGCGAGACGGTCGTCCTCGTCGAGGGTCGCCCCCGACGACCAGATGGGGGTGACACCCGGCTCGAAGCCGCGCGTCACCTGTTCCTTGTGATACTTGCGCGCCAGCTCCAGCGCCAGCGCCTTGGTTTCCGACACCTCTTGCACCCCTCACCCTTGGTCGTCAGCCGCCCGTGCCGTGATCGGCGCGGACGTGCCTCCGTTCGGTTCCGGTCTCGTCCCGGTGCTCGGCGACCAGTCGCTCCAGCACCGGTACGACCTCGTTGGGACTGGGCACGGCCAGCGTGTCCTCCTGGAGCCGCTTGGCCCCTTGGGCGAACGCCGGCTCGGTGATCAGTCGCTCGACCTGCTCGCGCAGCACCTCGGGCACCAGCTCCGCGCTCGGCACGCAGATCCCGGCGCCGATGTCCTCCAGGCCCCGGCCCATGACCTCGGTGTCCCAGCCGAACGCCAGGATCAGCTGCGGAACGCCGTGCACCTCCGCCGTCGCCTTGGTGCCGACTCCCCCGTGGTGCACGACCGCCGCGCAGGTGGGCAGCAGGTCGTTGAGCGGGACGAAGTCGACGAGGCGTACGTTGTCCGGCAGTCCGGCCGCGGCCTCGCGGGTCTCCTCGTCGACGGTGGCGACGATCTCCGCGTCCAGCCGGGAAAGGCCGGTCAGGAGCTGGACCATGTCGACGCCGACATCGGCGGCGGAGGAGCCGAGCGTCACGCAGACGCGGCTGCGCCCGGGTTCCACGCGCAGCCAGTCGGGCACGACGGCGGGACCGTTGTACGCCACGTGACGCACCTGGACGGTCGGCAGCTTCAGGTCGAGCTGCGTACTGGGCGGCGTGGTGTTGACCGTCCACTGCCCGGTGACCATGTCCTCCTCGAACCCGGCGGGGGAACCGAGGCGCTCCAGGGTCCGGTCGAGCCACTCCGCCGTGGGGTCCTCGCGGTGCTCCGGCTCCTGCTCGGCGGCGAGCCGCAGGAACTCCTGCCGGGCCCGGACGCTGATGTCGGGGCCGGAGACAAGGCGGCAGTGTGCCGCGCCGGTCGCGCGGGCCGCGATGGCCCCGGACAGGGTGAAGGTCTCCCAGACGACAAGGTCGGGCTGCCAGGAGCGGGTGAACTCCACGAGGGAGTCCACCATGGTGTCGTTGTTGAGCGCGCCGTAGAGCGTGGGCACCATGATGTTCTCCAGGGCCAGCAACTGCTCGTAGCTCCAGGGGCGTTCACCGGCTGCGGCGAAGTCGAAGCCCTGTACGTGGGCCGACGCCTCGTCGTGCAGCTTGCCGAGCAGGCCGAGGTCCTCGATGTCCCCGAGCGACCACTCCACGGGCACGGCGGTCAGCCCCGTGCCCGTGATGACGTCGGTCAGCTCGGGCTGACTGGCCACCCGCACCTCGTGGCCCGCCGTGCGCAGCGCCCAGGCGAGCGGCACCAGGGGGTAGTAGTGGGTGTGATGGGCCAGTGACGTGAACAGCACCCTCATCGCGTCTCCTCCTCACCGAGTCGTGCCGACAGCCTGGCCAGGCGTCGGGTCACGGGCGCCCGGCGCTCGCGCACCGGCCCGTCCGCAGGCCGCACCCGCGGGAACCGCGCGGAGAGCGCCGTGAGCGCCTGCTCCGTCTGCGCCCGTGCGGCCTCCAGGAGCAACCGTGCGTAGGGGGCCGCGGCGCCCGCGGATTCCGTCTCCGCCCGGCCCGCCGGGTCGCGGTCCGCGGCCGTCATGGCTGTCACGGCCGTCACGACCGTCACGGCCTCGCCTGCGTCGATCCGCTCGCCTGCCGCCTCGATCGGGGCCAGGGCCACCAACGGGTAGGCCCGCCAGGGCGGTTCGGTGCGCAGCACCTCGGCCACGACCCGCTCCGCGTACCCGGGCTCCGTGCGAAGCCGCTCCCACTCCTCGGGCCGGTGGAGCAGCGCCGCGAGCGCGTTGCCGAGCAGGTCGGCCGCTGCGCGCGCTCCGGCCACGGCCAGGATCAGGTCGGCCTCCGCGTGCGGCCGTCCACCGAAGAGCTCCCGCAGCCTCAGCAGGCCCGCTTCGAGGCGCCTGGTCACCGCGAGCGTCTGCGGGCAGAGCAGCGCGTCGACGGCCGGGGCCACGGCCGCCAGATCGGTGGCGAACTCCGTCCGCCGTTCCTCGGGGACGTCCAGGAGTCCGGCGTACACGGCCGCGGCCAGCGGTGCCACGAAGTCCGCCACCAGCTCGCCCTGGCCGGGCGCAAGCCGCGCCACGGCGCGCTCCGCCTCCTCACGCAGCCGCCCGGCGCGGGC
>NZ_BAAAUG010000053.1:0-6993 GCF_039533825.1 Streptomyces rectiviolaceus | reverse complement strand
TACAGCTCGGCGAAGGCGAGGCATTCCTGGACGACGAGGGCGACGATCTGGTGGGCCTGCCGCATGCCTTGTACGTAGCCCATGACTGCGGCGTCGTGGACGAGGCCGCGTTCACGATCGGTGAGGGTGGCGAACTGGTCGGCTGCGCCTTGGGCGCGTGCCGCGTCGCGCTGGGTGAGGTAGTCGAGCAAGAAGGTGGGGATCCCGGCGGTCACCGTGCCGCCTCCGTCTGCTGCGCCTCGTCGGCCAGGCGGCGGAGCTCGGTCTCGATGAGGCGGGCGCCGCGGATCGCGCTGAGGAAGTCGGCCGAGTCGCGGGGCGTCCGACGCAGGAACCGGGCCGCCTCCCGCCAGCCCTCGGCCGGGGTCCCGAAGGGCTCCATTCCGCAGGCGTCACAGCTGCCGCACATGTCCACGCAGACCAGCTCTGCGCCCTCGCGGTGGAATTCGGCGAGGTCCTCGGTCTGCTGCTGCGCCTCGTCGGCGGTCTCCCGGTTCGCGCGGGCGATGGCGTCGATGAGGTGGTCGTCGTTCATGTCGTGGGCCCGGTGGACGAGGGATGTATGGGCGGCCTCGATCGCGCGGAAGCGAGTCATCTCGTCGGCGTTCCGCTCGTTCACGCGGAGCAGTTCCTGGCGCCGCGCGTCGATCTGCCGGGTGGCCGCGTCCAGCTCGGCTCGCAGGCCGGCCTGCTCTCTGTCTGCGACGGTGACTGCGGCTTCGGCGGCGCAGGCGAACAGGGCCTGGATGCGCGGTTCCTGGTCGGTCAGGGAGAGGTCAGACTCCATGGCGTCGTGGATCGCCACGGCGTACCGCTCGCTGCGCTCGGCGGTATCGGCGGGCGTCGACGGCGCGGCGGGTAGCGCAGACGGCTCGATGCCGTACTCCTGCGCCTCGGTTACCTGAGCGCTCCAGGCCGCGAACTCGCGCAGGGTCATGTCCGGCCGGGCCTTCAGCGCGTCGTGGAGCGGCTGGTTCGCCTCCCGGTGGCCGGCCGCGTACCCAGTGTGGAAGCGGCAGTTGTCCCCGGCCTCGGCGCACGCCGGGCAGTCCTCGTGGGCGGCGATGTCGTCGTAGGGGGCGATCTCGGGTGCGCGGTCGGGGTACTGCTCGCCCTCGGCGCCGGGCGGGAGGGTGAGCGCGGCGTCCGGGCGGCCGACGTCGAATACGCGGAGCGGCCAGTCGTCGGGCATGGCACGCAGGTGCTGGGTGAGGTCCGCGGCGGTGGCGGGCTGCCACTGGACGAGGTGCTCCCAGATGGCGCGGGCGGCAGGCGTGGTGAGGGTCATGTGCGGCTCCTGGGAAGGGGTGGCCGGAGTTTCCAGGGTGGCCCGGTTCGGGCAGCGCGTTGCCCCGGCCTGTGAGGGCCGGGGCGGTGGTGCTAGATCCACTGGAGGTCGTCGACGGCCATGAAGTCGGTGTTGCACAGGTGCAGGAGCTCTTTCGCCGTGAGGCCGTTCTTCATGGCGCCCTCCCAGACGAGTTGCGGGGAGACGGCGCCGACGAGGGTCTGGATGGTGTCCTGGCAGAGGCCGGCCATGAGGGCGTGGTTCGGGGCGTGGGCGGCTCCCTTGGTGCGGTAGAGGGCGAGGGCGGTGGCGAAGGTGCCGGTGGGGGCGGGCGGCGCGGGGAGGTTGGCCGGGTCGGCCGTCGGGGTTTGGGGGGTGGGGGGATCGGTCGGGTCGGTGGCGGGGGAGCCGGGGAACTCGTAGACGGCGCCCTGGTCGGGGGCGCAGCGGCGCCGGGGGAGGGCGACGGTGATCACGACGTGAAGGGGTGCGTCGTTGCGGTCGGTGGTGCCGTATTCGTGGACGGTGGCGCCACAGTCGCGGTGCATGTCGAGGTCGCGGCGGGCTTCGGTGGCGGGGATGCGGTAGAGGACGGTGTTGGATTCGATGTCGTAGACGGTGGTGGTGGGTTCGGTCGCGGTGGCCATCGGGTTCCCCCTCGATGTGGTGTGGCTTCCACCGTACCGCTCATCTATTACGTACGCAATACATAAAGCAGGGTTTAGGGTGACCCGTTCAGGACCGCAGGAAGATCGCGGGATCGGGTGAACCGGCCCGCCACGCCGAACCGTTGCCACACCCGCCTGCGTCGCCCCCGCCATGAGTACCCGTCACCTGCACCTGACCCAGCCGGGCCTGGCCCGCATCACCATCCAGTCCGCCGACCCGGAGACTGTGACCGCGCTGGCGTACACGATCGCCGCGCACCTGAACGCCACCGGACCGTCCGAGCCGCACCATCTGCCCGGCGAGGACGGGGTGGCCGTCACCCTGTACGCCTCGACCCATCCCGCGGACACGGAGGGTGGGTGAGCTGTCAGCCGCCCGCGACCGCCAGGCAGGCGCCGCTGGCTACCCCACGTCCGGCAAGCCCGGCAGCCCTTCTCCGTCGGCCTTGCGCTGTGCGCGGCGGGCGTTCTCCTCACGCCAGGACGTCAGCCACGGCCACAGGTCGTCGCGCTCGGACTCGTCCAGGCCGGGGCAGACGATGCGGTGCGCGATGCGGCATTCGGCGCCCGGGGTGGGTTCGGCGTCGTGACTGTTCCAGGCGTGCCCGTCACTGTCGATGATCCAGCGTTGGCGTGGCGGCACGAAGTGGGAGGGCAGCGTCTCGCGCGGGTGCACGGGCTCCAGCAGGATCCACGCATCGGTCCAGGTCGGGTACCGGTCGCCTGCGAGGCCGCAGTCGGGGCAGATCGGGGGTGCGGGTGGGGCCGGGCCGAGCGCGCCGTCGGCGTTGGCCTGCGCCCGGTCCACGCCCTCCCAGGGTCGCGGTGGCGGATCGTCGGGTACAGGCTGAATGCGCTGGTTTTCCCCCATGCTCCAGAGTTGCCAGGCGGTCCGTGGCAGCGCCAGAGAGCGAACCGGACGGGACGGTGGGGGAGTTGCCGGGCCAAGGCCGCCTCAGGCGCCACACGGGCCGTACAGTGGCTCAAGCGACCGGGTGACGCATGTCCTGACCTGGACGGCTACAGCAGCTTGGAGCGCCCCGTCCCGGGGGAAGCCTGCGCGCGCCGCCCGCGGGCGATGCGGCCGGGCCTGCCGCGCCGTACCGGCCCGTCCAGGCCGGCCGCACGCCGCGCGAGCTCGGCAACCCGCTCCGGGGGGACGGGGATGTACTGCAGGGAGGCCGTCACGGAGGAGGCGCAGGCAGGGTTGGAGCAGTGCACGGGGGAGGCGTCCACACCCAGGCTCGGGTAGGTCATCGACTCGGGGGGCAGGTACTGGCCTGCGCAGCCCAGGCACAGGTAGATCTGCCGCTTGGGTCCGTCGGTGTCGCGCATCGCTCTCCCCGGGGTGGTGCGGGTGGTGCCGTTCAGCCTTGGCCGCTGCCGTTGCAAGTGGTGGAGGGGCCTGTCCACCGGTGGACTACCGGCTTCTGGTGCCCGTTCTCATCGGTTTCGACGGTGTGCTCTTCGTGCTCGGTGACGCGCAGGCCTTGGCAGGCCTGGCATGGCTGCGGCTGCGTATCCCCGGACATCTACCCAGCATGGCCGCTCGAGGGTCCTCCCGTCAGCAGGGCGGCCAGATTCCGGGGCCCACGCACGGTCGCGCGGTCAGTGGCGGTGCGAGATCCGGTCGAGGTCGGCATCAAGGACTGCCAGGTCCGGATGCTCCCGCAGCTGCTGCTCGCGCGCCCATTCGGCGAGATCCGCTTTGTGGGCGGCGCGTACCTCGTCGTGGGTGACGTGGGCGAGGAAGGCGATTTCGTCGACCTGGTCGTCGCTGAGGCCGTTGTACCGGTTGGCGGGGGCGCAGGAGGTCGCCATGTCGTGGGCGACGGTGAACCCTGCCGCGGTGAGCTTCTCGTACACCCACCTCCGGAACGGAGTGTCCTGGTGCCGCCAGGCGGGGTCGTAGTTGTCGTATTCGGGGTCGTCTGGGCCGGGGCCGATGATGGCCATGCGGACTCCTTCCCTCGGAGGGTGGACATCGTTCCAGGCAGGCCTGCCCCGGGCGGGCCGGAATCAGCCGTCTCGCGGGCCGTGTTGTCGCCGTACGCGCTCGCGGGCACTCTGGACGATGCGCAGCCCGCCTGCGGGTGCGCTTGGGGGAGGGGGCGGCGTGGAGTTCGAGTTCGTGTGCGGATGGTGCGACGCCGACTGTGTCGTCTGGGGAGAGCCCATCGTGTCCTGGTGGACGCAGAAGTACCGGGTGGACGACTTCGAGTGCTGGAACTGCGGCACAACCTGCACCCCCCACGACCCGCCGTGGACGCCCGCCGACTAGACGCCGGCCGTCACTGCTCGGCGCGTGGGTCGTCGGCCATGTCCAGGCCGTCGATGAGCGCGTCCATGAACTCCCGGTTACCGCGGGGCCGGTTCTCTTTGTCGGCGAGGCCTTGGCAGACGTCGGGGGTGCGTGGGTCGTCCTGCCATTTGCCGGTGTTGAAGTTCCAGTCGTCCCATTCGGGGGCTGCTTCCGCGACGGCGACGCTGCACTGCCGTTTGATTTCGGCCTGGCTGAGCGAGGGCGTGGCGGTCGGGGTGGCGGTGACGGTGGTCTTCGCCGGGGCTGCCGCCTTCCCGTCTCCGTCGCTGCCGGAGCAGCCGGCCACCCCAAGGGCGAGGCAGGTGGCGAGCAAGGCAGTGGTGGTGCGGCGCATGGTTCCCCCGGGGTGACGCGATCCGTGGGGTGCATGATGCGCCCTGCGCGCGCCCCGGGCGGGACTTTCGCCGAACCGTGATCCTGTGCAGTGCGCCCCGCTCCTACTTGGAACGCCTGTCGACCCTTTCGTTCAGTTCCGTGGTCCAGGCAGCGGCAACGTAGCCGCCGGCCAAGGCGAAGTCCTTCTGGGCACGCTCCAGAATCGGCACCCCCCGCAGTTCGGTGCCGGTGGCGGCCTGCTGAATCAGATGCCTCGCACCCATGACTGCGTGCAGGGCAGCCTCGATGCGTGCTCCCCCGGGCATCGCGCTTTCCACGCCCGAGGGGAGTCCGACGATGTGATGGTCGTGCTCCTCGACGCAGCTGGACGTGACGGAGTCGGCTAGCGTGCGCTGGACTTCGAGGAGCATGTCGATTGCGTGTGCCCACTGGTCAGGTGTCGGTCGTGATGACTGGTGGTTGTTCAAGGGGCTTCCTTCCAGTGGAGGACGATGTGCAGAGCGTAGGCGTGCGCCCATCCTGCCCAACGCAGATAGCCCGACCCGGTGAACGGGCCGGGCTGCACGACTACTTGGGGCGCTGGTGGAACGCGTACAGCGGTAAGGCGATGGTGACGGATGCGCCGAGGCTCTGTTGCAGGCTGGGCGATAGATAGCCGAGTGCAGTGCACAGGAAGACGAGGGCGTAGAGCTGGATCACGGGGCCGGAGCTGAACGTCACGCGAGGTTCCCTTCAGTTGATTTTCGCGCAAGAATCGGTCGCCCAGCTCCGGCTGGGTGTTGTGCACAAGGGGCGGCGTCGTTACCGGCAAGTGCGGCGTTCGCCCTGTGTGCACCACCGTAGCCACCTTCTATTACGTACGCAATATGTCGGCACGCGGTGTGCAGCACAACGCCCCCGAACCCAGGACGGGTTCGGGGGCGTTCGTGGTCTGTCACCAGGTCAGATGCCGACCCATTGCGCAAGGTTGGCGACCGTGTCCGGGGTGGAGCGCTGCGCGCGGACGAGCGCGGCGACCGTCTCGCGGACCGTGAAGTCGTAGCGGGTCTGCTGCGGGGCGACCTTCCTGGCGGCCAGGAGGGACTTGAACGAGGCGTCGTTCTGCCCGATCCACAGCTGTGCGTTGGCGACTTCGACCATGTGCCGGCCGGTCCGTGACGGAGGCCAGCCTGCGGGGATGCGCATGTCGTCGGCAGCGTCCACGGCGCCGCGGTAGTCCTTCAGCTCCGACAGCGCGGAGACGCGGTGTGCGGACACGTTGGTGGGGCCGAAGGAAACCCACCGCAGCTTCGGGACCTCGCCGGTGCGCGCGGCCGCCAGGTGCGCTTGGTCGAGATGGCCCAGCGCGGTTTCGCGGTCGCCGTTGCGGGCTGCGATGACGGAGGACCCGAGGTGGAGCTGGCCGGACATGGCGGTGCGTTCGGTGCCCTCGGGGGCCTGCTGCAGGAGGCGCTGCCCGGCGTCGATGAGGCGTCCGCCCATCACGTACCGGCCGATGCGCATATGCACGAGGGCGCGCATGTACTGGCGGAGCGCGGACAGGACGGGGTCGGAAGCTCGCTGCCCGGCCCAGTCCATGCGGTCCAGGGAGATCGCCGCCAGGTCCTGGTAGCCGAGCTTGGTCGCCACGTCGTACGCGTTGCGGTACACGGTGCCGAGAACACCCCACGCCTCGCTGGTGCCCTCGCTGTAGGCGGCGGCGGTGGCTTCCTGCATCACGGACGGCAGGAGCTCGGCGACGGCACGGAGCTGGCCGGCGCGGACCTTGGCGCACATGCCGTCGGCGACAGCGGCGAGCGCTGCGGTGGGGCGGGGCCGTAGCTGGGGGTCGGCGGGTCCGATGTCGTACCAGTCGAGGCCTTCACGGATGGGGCCTATGAGCTGCTCGAGGTGGTCGGCCCGTAGTTCGGCCTGGTAGGGCTGGCCGGAGATGGTGCCGATGTCGACGTGCAGGGCGCGGGCGCAGGCGGCGACGAATGCCGCCGAGGCGGGCTTCTTCCCGGTCTCCACCTGGGCGATCAGGGAAGTGCTGAAGCTGGTGGCGTCGGCGAGGGCGACCTGCGTCATCCCGTTGATCTTCCTGAGGTCGGCGATGCGCCGTCCTGCGTGCTCGTCAGCCGGGTGCATGGGAAGGGCCCCCTAGTCGTTGTCGGCGGTCTTCAGCGTACGCACGCCCGGTGCGGGTGAGCGAGCGTGCCTTGTGGGACAAGTGGCCTGTTCACGGTGGTTGATCACGGTTTGTAGTGATGCAGCTTTCACTGGCTGTGAAAGTCCGAGTGCAAGGCGAGGCGGAGCATCGGAAGTAAGCCGGACGATCACCTCTGCCGCTTCGAGGGACGCTCTCATGCGCATACCGACGTCGATGCACAGTGAGCCTC
>NZ_BAAAUG010000052.1:14924-36033 GCF_039533825.1 Streptomyces rectiviolaceus | reverse complement strand
TCGCCGCGGGGTAATCGGGTGGGTGGGAGGGGAAAGATCCGCCGCGAAGCGGCGGTGAAAACAGGGCCGCCCCGGACGGACAGATGTCCGCCAAGCGCACCGGCGGCACGCCCCCGCCGGACGGCGGGTGAAGACGCACCCCGGCGCAGAGGGTGTCCGGCACCCGGACCACCCCGGCGGCTGAACCGCACCGCCGGATACGGTGGGATCACCATGAGCGCTTCGCAGCCCCCGCAGCCCGCCGACGTCCCCACGCTCCTCGTCAAGATCTTCGGCAAGGACCGTCCCGGAATCACCGCAGGCCTCTTCGACACCCTCGCCGCCTACTCCGTCGACGTCGTCGACATCGAGCAGGTCGTCACCCGTGGCCGCATAGTGCTGTGCGCGCTCGTGACCGAGCCGCCAGCCGGCCTGGAGGGTGACCTGCGGTCCACCGTGCACAGCTGGGCCGATTCCCTGAAGATGCAGGCCGAGATCATCTCGGGCATCGGTGACAACCGCCCGCGTGGCCTCGGCCGTTCCCACGTCACCGTGCTCGGCCACCCCCTCACCGCCGAGTCGACCGCCGCCATCGCCGCCCGCATCACCGACACCGGCGGCAACATCGACCGCATCTTCCGGCTCGCCAAGTACCCCGTCACCGCCGTCGAGTTCGCCGTCTCCGGCACGGAGACCGAGCCGCTGCGGACCGCCCTCGCCCTGGAGGCCGCGAGGCTCGGCGTGGATGTCGCCGTCGTCGCGGCGGGTCTGCACCGCCGCGCCCAGCGGCTCATCGTGATGGACGTCGACTCGACCCTCATCCAGGACGAGGTGATCGAACTCTTCGCGGCGCACGCCGGCTGCGAGGACAAGGTCGCCGAGGTGACCGCGGCCGCGATGCGCGGCGAACTGGACTTCGAGCAGTCGCTGCACGCCCGCGTGGAGCTCCTCGCCGGGCTCGACGCCTCGGTCGTCGACAAGGTCCGCTCCGAGGTCCGTCTCACTCCCGGCGCCCGCACCCTGATCCGCACGCTCAAGCGTCTGGGCTACCAAGTGGGCGTCGTCTCGGGCGGGTTCACCCAGGTGACCGATGATCTGAAGGAACGTCTCGGCCTCGACTTCGCCCAGGCCAACACCCTGGAGATCGTCGACGGCAAGCTCACCGGGAAGGTGACCGGCGAGATCGTGGACCGCGCGGGCAAGGCCCGCCTCCTTCGCCGCTTCGCCGATGAGGCCGGGGTCCCGCTGGAGCAGACCGTGGCGATCGGCGACGGCGCCAACGACCTCGACATGCTGAACGCGGCCGGCCTCGGTGTCGCCTTCAACGCCAAGCCCGTCGTCCGCGAGGCCGCGCACACCGCGGTGAACGTCCCCTTCCTCGACACCGTCCTCTACCTCCTCGGCGTCACCCGCGAAGAGGTCGAAGCGGCGGACACGCACACCGACTGACGCCGCACCGACTGCTTCTTCGTCATGTCGTACGCCGATGGGCCCGGGTACCGCTGCGGTACCCGGGCCCATCGGCGTATGTGCGTCAGGGGCTATTCGGAGGGCGCCCAGTAGTCGACGAGCGTGCCGACTCCCGGTTCCAGGGCCTTCCACGAGCCGGAGTACGTCAGGACGGCGAAGGCTGAGGTCGGGAAGCCGCGGCGGTCCATCCGTGTACGGGCGTCGCCCTCGGCTTCACCCGCGAGGATGTCGGCGAGCCCCTGCACCCCGGGGTTGTGGCCGATCAGCACGACGTTCTGTACGTCGTCCGGGGTTTCGTTGAGCACGGCGATCAGCTCGCCCGGAGAGGCTTCGTACAGCCGCTCCTCGTAGACGGTCTTGGGCCTGTGCGGCAGCTCATGGACGGCGAGCTTCCATGTCTCGCGGGTCCTGGCGGCGGTCGAACAGAGGGCCAGGTCGAAGGGGATGCCGCTGTCGGACAGCTTGCGCCCGGCGACGGGGGCATCCTTGCGGCCTCGCTCCGCGAGCGGCCGCTCGTGGTCGGACACCTGCGGCCAGTCGGCCTTCGCATGCCGGAAGAGGATAATCCTGCGGGGTTCTGCGACGCTCATGCGTCCCAGCTTCGCATGAAAGGCGGCAGCGGGCGCAAGGAGTTGGCGTGCTCCCCCGGCACGGGTGACTGCGTTGACCTGGGGCAGATCACGGGGTCGTACCGAAGACCGTCTCCTGGATGCGCTCGAGCACATGCGTGACCGCCGGGCCGCCGCTCGTCGCGTGTGCGTCGGCGGGGTTCAGTATCAGCAGGAGCAGAGCCGCGAAGGCGATGGCGGGAAGGGCGATCGCCCACCACGGAAGCTGGATCTCGACGCTCGCGGAGTCCTTGGTGGCTCCCAGGTCGCGCCGAGTGTGCGAACGGGCCGACATGCCGCCTCCGGGGTCCGAGTCCTCCGTGCCGCGTCTTCGCGGCCACATCTCGAAGGTACGGATCGGGCGACCCTCAGCACATCCGGTGATCCACCCACTTGACCCTGACACTGGCCCCCTAGGGGATGGTGGTGCTAACCCCACCATCCGCCCCGCCGGGGTCAGTTCACGGCGAGGCGATGGAGGCGATGATCCCGATGATCACGGTGATGGCCAGCATCGAGCCGAGCACGATGAGCAGCTTCTTCTGGCCGTTCTGGGGGTTCGGGTCGAGCACAGGCATGGGGAGAGTCTCGCACCCTTTGTCCGAGGCGGCTCCGCCGGGGTCAGGCAGCCGGGTCAGGCAGCCGCCGCGACCTCGTCCTCGACCGTGCGGTTGCGGCCCGCCAGGATGCCCACCACGATCTGCGGCACCATCAGACCCGCCATGAGCGCGATCGGCAGGCCCCAGCCGCCGCTGTGCTGGTAGAGCACGCCCACCAGGAGCGGCCCCGGGATCGAGATCAGGTAGCCGGTGCTCTGCGCGAAGGCCGAGAGCTTGGCGACGCCCACGCTGCTCTTGGCCCGCATGCCGACCATGGTGAGGGCCAGCGGGAAGGCGCAGTTGGAGACGCCGAGCAGCAGGGCCCACGCCCAGGCACCGCTCTCGGGGGCGAGATAGAGGCCCGCGTATCCGGCGAGTCCGCAGGCGCCGAGCACGACCACCACAGGGCCCTGGTTCGGCAGTCGCGTGGCGACGCGCGGGATGACGAAGGCCAGCGGCACGCCCATCGCCATGGTGACGGCGAGGAGCACGCCGGCCTCCCCCGCCGGGACCCCCGCGTCACGGAAGATCTGCGGCATCCAGCCCATCGTGATGTACGCGGCCGTGGCCTGGAGCCCGAAGAAGCAGGCCAGCGCCCACGCCGTACGGCTGCGCGTGATGCGCAGGCCTGCGTCCTCCTGGCGCACCTCGGAGCTGACGTGCTCCGGGGCGGCGGACGCGGCGCTCTTGTCCCGCACGAGCGGCACCCACGGCACGACGGCGACGACGGCGAGCGCCGCCCACACCGCGAGCCCGGTCTGCCAACTGCCGCCCAGCGCATCGGTCATGGGCACGGTGATGGCCGCGGCCATCGACGTGCCGAGCGCGAGCGCCATCGAGTAGAGCCCGGTCATCGAGCCGACCCGGTCGGGGAACCAGCGCTTGACGATCACCGGCATCAGGACGTTGCTGACCGCGATGCCCATGAGGGCGAGCGCGCTTGCCGCGAGGAAGCCGACGGTGCCGCCGAGGAAGGGGCGGATGGCCAGGCCCGTGGCGATCGCGACCATGCCCGCGCAGACCACCGCGCTGGGGCCGAACCGGCGGGCAAGCCGCGGCGCCATCACTCCGAAGACCGCGAAACAGAGCGGCGGGACGGAGGTGAGCAGTCCGGCGAGCGTGCCGCTCATGCCGAGCCCGTCACGCACCTCTTCGAGGAGGGAGCCGAGGCTGGTGATGGCCGGACGGAGGTTGAGGGCGGCGAGGACGATGCCGACGATGACGAGACGCGTCGCCCACGCGCGCGTGGGGGGCTGTTTCTCCGCTGCCCCGCTCGCCGCGTCGGTACGTATCGGTGTCGTCGGTGTCGGTGTCGGTGTCGGTGTCATCGTCCGGGTTTCCTCACTAGCCATGGAGCCATCATAGAATCATGGGATGATTGACTGTCCAATCCGTTGTCGTCACATCGCGCACGAAGGAACGTCATGCCGCTGACCACCCCTCACCGCTCGGCGCTCTCCGAGCAGGTCATCGCCGAGCTGCGTAACCAGATCTCGTCGGGAGAGTGGCCGGTCGGCTCCCGCATCCCCACCGAGCCCGAGCTGGTCGAGCAGCTGGGCGTGGCGCGCAACACCGTCCGGGAAGCGGTCCGCGCCCTCGCGCACAACGGCCTCCTCGACATCCGCCAGGGCTCCGGCACCTATGTGGTCGCGACGAGCGAACTGGCCGGTGTGATGCAGCGCAGGTTCGCCGACGCGGAGCCGCGGCACATCGCGGAGCTGCGCAGCACGCTGGAGTCGAGCGCGGCGAGGCTGGCCGCGCAGCGGCGCACGGAGCGCGACCTCAAGCAGCTCGACGCCCTTCTGGAGCGCCGGGAGGAGGCCTGGGAGTCCGGCGACGCGGAGGCGTTCGTGGCGGCCGACGCGACCTTCCACCTGGCCGTCGTGGCCGCGTCCCACAACGACGTGATGACGGCGATGTACGCCGACCTCGGCGAGGTCATGCGGGACTGGCTGCGCGAGGACGTCGGCGAGAAACTGACCCCCGAGAGCCACATGGACCACGCCCGGCTCGTCGACGCGATCCGGGAGAACGACGCGGAGGCGGCGGCCAAGGAGGCCGCAGGCTACCCCTTCATGTGCCGCCCCGAGCTGTTCGACGACTCCGCCGGCTCAGCACGGCCGTGACCGTCACTTCTGGTGGCTGACCCACGCCGACCGGATCTCTTTCCAGCACCGTCCGGCGAGCCGCACGGTCTGGGCGGGCCCGGCCTCCACGGAGACGCCGTCGCTGTCGATGTCCCACCATTGCTCGCACTCCACGTGCAGCCGGACCCGGTCGGTCTCGGGGTACGGGTTGTGGCAGTACGCGACCGCGTCCGAGCCCTCGACGGTGGTGCGGCACTCCGAGCCGAAGGGCCGCGGTTCAACCCGCGGTTCGACGCGCGGTTCGACCCGCGGTTCGACCGCCTCCACGCTCGCGCGTGGAGGCTTCGCCTCTCCGACGGCATGCGACGCGGCGCCGTACGGCAGGGCGATCAGCAGGGTGAGAGCGGCGAGCACCGCAGGAGGTGACGGGCGCACACCTCAGGGTGCGCGGTTCCGCCCCGCGTGCGCCTGGTCAGTGCGCCGAACGGGTGACGCCCCGCCTCCCGCGCATCGCGGGGGACGGGGCGTCAGGAACGTACAGAACGCCTGCTCAGGCACCCATCATGTGCACGCCGCCGTCGACGTGGATGATCTCGCCCGTGGTCTTCGGGAAGAAGTCCGAGAGCAGCGCGACGATGCCGCGGCCCGCGGGCTCCGGGTCGGCCATGTCCCACGCCAGCGGGGAACGGGTGTTCCACACCTCGGCCAGCTCACCGAAGCCCGGAATGGACTTCGCGGCCATCGAGCCGATCGGGCCCGCCGAGATGAGGTTGCAGCGGATGTTGTCCTTGCCCAGGTCACGCCCGAGGTAGCGCGAGGTGGCCTCGAGGGCGGCCTTGGCCGGGCCCATCCAGTCGTACTGCGGCCAGGCGAACTGCGCGTCGAAGGTGAGGCCGACGATCGAGGCGCCGTCGCTCATCAGCGGCCGGCAGGCCATGGCGAGCGACTTCAGGGAGAACGCCGAGACGTGCATGGCCGTGGCGACCGACTCGAAGGGCGTGTTGAGGAAGTTGCCGCCGAGTGCGTCCTGCGGGGCGAAGCCGATGGAGTGGACGACGCCGTCCAGGCTGCCGAGCTCCTCGCGGACGAGGCCTTCGAGGCGGTCCAGGTGCTCCTGGTTGGTCACGTCGAGCTCGATGACCTTGGCGGGCTTGGGGAGCTTCTTGGCGATGCGCTCGGTGAGCGTGGGCCGCGGGAAAGCGGTGAGGATGACCTCGGCGCCCTGCTCCTGCGCGACCTTGGCCGCGTGGAACGCGATGGAGGATTCCATCAGAACGCCCGTGATCAGGATCTTCTTGCCGTCGAGAATTCCGCTCATGGTGATCAGTGACCCATGCCCAATCCGCCGTCAACGGGGATGACGGCTCCAGTGATGTACGAGGCGTCGTCCGAGGCGAGGAACTTCACCGCGGCGGCGATCTCCTCGGGCTGCGCGTAACGGCCGAGCGGCACCTGCGCCATGATGTTCGACCGCTGCTCGTCCGTCAGGGCCTTGGTCATGTCGGTGTCGACGAAACCGGGCGCCACGACGTTGAAAGTGAGATTGCGCGACCCGAGCTCACGGGCGAGAGAACGCGCGAAGCCGACCAGGCCCGCCTTCGATGCGGCGTAGTTCGCCTGCCCGGGTCCGCCCATCAGGCCGACGACCGAGGAGATCAGCACGACGCGGCCCTTCTTGGCCCGCAGCATGCCGCGGTTGGCACGCTTCACGACACGGAAGGTGCCGGTGAGATTGGTGTCGAGGACGGACGTGAAGTCCTCCTCGGACATCCGCATGAGGAGCTGGTCCTTGGTGATCCCGGCGTTGGCCACCAAGATCTCCACCGGACCGTGCTTCTCCTCGATCTCCTTGTAGGCCTGCTCCACCTGCTCGGTGTCAGTGATGTCGCACTTGACGGCGAGCACTCCGAGCTCCGTGAGGACCTGGGGCGGTTCACCCGAGCGGTAGGTGATCGCGACCTTGTCGCCGGCGTCGGCGAAGACGCGGGCGATGGCGAGGCCGATGCCCCGGTTTCCTCCGGTGACGAGAACCGAGCGGCTCAACGGATCACCCTTTCGATAGCGGTCTGGTACCTCGAAAACCTATCGGTACGGTGCTCCATACGGAGAATCGACGACCGACAGTGGCTTACCGGACTCACTGTCGGGTCCCTACAGAAAACGCTGGCCGCCGGGCCCCCACGCGCGACATGATCTGACCGACCGGTGCCGACAGCAGGGAGACATCCGTGCCTCATTCCATCGATGAAGCCTTCACGGCGCTGCCGCTCAGGGCCCTCGCCGACGCCGCGCTGGCCCGCGCGCGTGCCCTGGGCGCGGACCACGCGGACTTCCGCCTTGAGCGGGTGCGCAGCGCGTCCTGGCGGCTGCGGGACGCCAAGCCGTCCGGCACATCGGACACCACGGACCTCGGCTACGCGGTCCGAGTCGTGCACGGGGGGACCTGGGGGTTCGCATCGGGCGTCGATCTGACGATGGACGCGGCGGCGAAGGTCGCGTCCCAGGCCGTGGCGATGGCCAAGCTTTCGGCCAAGGTCATCAAGGCGGCGGGCTCCGAGGAGAGGGTCGAGCTCGCCGACGAGCCGGTGCACGCGGAGAAGACCTGGGTGTCGTCGTACGAGATCGACCCCTTCTCCGTGCCGGACGAGGAGAAGAGCGGGCTGCTCGCCGAGTGGAGCTCCCGTCTCCTGGCCGCCGACGGCGTCTCGCACGTCGACGCCTCGGTGCTCACCGTGCACGAGAACAAGTTCTACGCGGACACGGCGGGGACGGTGACCACGCAGCAGCGGGTCCGCCTGCACCCGCAGCTCACCGCGGTCGCGGTCGACGGGACGAGCGGCGAGTTCGACTCGATGCGGACCATCGCGCCACCGGTCGGGCGCGGCTGGGAGTACCTCACGGGCACCGGCTGGGACTGGGACGCGGAGCTCGCGCGCATCCCGGAGCACCTCGCCGAGAAGATGCGGGCGCCGAGCGTGCAGGCCGGCTCGTACGACCTGGTCGTCGACCCGTCGAACCTCTGGCTGACCATCCACGAGTCCATCGGCCACGCCACCGAGCTGGACCGCGCGCTCGGTTACGAAGCGGCGTACGCGGGCACGTCGTTCGCCACCTTCGACCAGCTCGGCAAGCTCGCGTACGGCTCGTCGATCATGAATGTGACGGGCGACAGGACGGCCGAGCACGGCCTGTCGACCATCGGGTACGACGACGAGGGCGTCGCCGCGCAGTCCTGGGACCTGGTGAAGGACGGCACCCTGGTCGGCTACCAGCTGGACCGCCGCATCGCGAGGCTCACCGGTTTCGAGCGCTCCAACGGCTGCGCGTACGCGGACTCCCCCGGCCATGTGCCGGTGCAGCGCATGGCGAACGTGTCGCTCAAGCCGGATCCCGGCGGGCTCTCGACGGAGGACCTGATCGGGGGCGTCGACCGCGGGATCTATGTGGTGGGCGACCGGTCCTGGTCCATCGACATGCAGAGGTACAACTTCCAGTTCACGGGACAGCGCTTCTACCGCATCGAGAACGGCCGCATCACCGGGCAGCTGCGCGACGTGGCGTACCAGGCGACGACCACCGACTTCTGGGGTTCGATGACGGCGGTGGGCGGCCCGCAGACGTATGTGCTCGGGGGCGCCTTCAACTGCGGCAAGGCCCAGCCGGGCCAGGTCGCTGCGGTCTCGCACGGCTGCCCCTCGGCCCTGTTCCGAGGCGTGAACATCCTCAACACCACGCAGGAGGCAGGTCGATGACCTCTCGTACGAACCGCACGAACCGTACGAACAAGCCGCACGAGATCGTCGAGCGCGCCCTGGAGCTGTCCACCGCCGACGGCTGCGTCGTCATCGCCGACGAGCACTCGACCGCGAACCTGCGCTGGGCGGGCAACGCCCTGACCACGAACGGCGTCACCCGTGGCCGCACCCTCACGGTCATCGCGACCGTCGACGGCAAGGAAGGCACCGCTTCGGGCGTCGTCTCGCGCTCGGCCGTGACCTCCGCCGATCTCGAGCCCCTGGTCCGCGCCGCCGAGCACGCCGCGCGCAGTGCGGGTCCCGCCGAGGACGCGCAGCCACTGGTGGCCGGGGCCGAGGAGTCCGCGGACTTCAGGGACGCGCCCGCCGAGACGTCCTCCGCGGTCTTCGGGGACTTCGCCCCCGCCCTCGGCGAGGCGTTCGCCGCTGCCCGCGCGGGCGGGCGTGAGCTGTACGGCTTCGCGAACCATGAACACGCGACGAGCTATCTCGGTACGTCGACCGGGCTGCGCCTGCGGCACGACCAGCCGGGCGGCACCCTGGAGCTCAACGCCAAGTCCCCCGACCGCACGAAGTCGGCGTGGGCGGGGCGTGCGACCAGGGACTTCAAGGACGTCGACCCCGCGGCGCTCGACGCGGAGCTCGCCAAGCGCCTGGGGTGGGCGCAGCGGCACGTCGATCTGCCGGCCGGGCGGTACGAGACGATCCTGCCGCCGACCGCCGTCGCCGACCTGCTGATCTACCAGCTGTGGTCGGCGTCGGCCCGGGACGCGGCCGAGGGCCGGACGGTGTTCTCCAGGCCGGGCGGCGGCACCCGCGTCGGCGACCGGCTCGCCGAGCTGCCCCTGACGTTGCGCAGCGACCCGAACGAGCCGGGTCTGGAGTCCGCCCCGTTCGTCCTCGCGCACGCATCGGGCGGTGACTCGTCCGTCTTCGACAACGGGCTTCCGCTGACCGCGACCGACTGGGTACGCGCGGGGGAACTCGCGCATCTGACCACCACCCGGCACAGCGCGTCCCTGACCGGCCTGCCGGTGGCCCCCGCCATCGACAACCTCATCCTGGACGGCGGCACGGACCGCTCCCTGGAGGAGATGGTCGCGAGCACGGAGAGAGGGCTGCTCCTGACCTGCCTCTGGTACATCCGCGAGGTCGACCCGGCCACCCTGCTGCTCACCGGGCTCACCCGGGACGGCGTCTATCTCGTCGAGAACGGCGAGGTCGTGGGCGAGGTGAACAACTTCCGCTTCAACGAGTCGCCGGTCGACCTGCTCTCGCGGGCGGCCGAGGCGGGGCGGACGGAAAAGACGCTGCCCAGGGAGTGGGGCGACTGGTTCACCAGGGCCGCGATGCCCGCCCTGCGCATCCCCGACTTCAACATGAGCTCGGTCAGCCAAGGCGTGTGACGCCCATAGACTGGCCGGTACCAACCGGTACCGGCCAGAAGCCTTTCAAGAACCTTTCAAGGAGACACAAGACCGTGACGGACATCGTCGACGAGCTGAAGTGGCGGGGCCTTTTCTCCCTGTCCACTGACGAAGATGCACTGCGCAAGGCGCTCGCGGACGGCCCCGTCACGTTCTATTGCGGCTTCGACCCCACCGCGGCCAGCCTGCACGTCGGACACCTGGTGCAGGTCCTCACCGTCCGCAGGCTCCAGCAGGCGGGCCACCGCCCGCTGGCGCTCGTCGGCGGCGCCACGGGTCAGATCGGTGACCCGCGGCCGACCGCCGAGCGCACCCTGAACGACCCGGAGACGGTCGCGAACTGGGTGGCCAGGCTGCGCTCGCAGATCGAGCCGTTCCTGTCCTTCGACGGCGAGAACGCCGCGCTGATGGTCAACAACCTGGACTGGACCGCGGGCATGTCCGCGATCGAGTTCCTGCGGGACATCGGCAAGCACTTCCGCGTGAACAAGATGCTCACCAAGGACTCCGTGGCCCGCCGCCTGGAGTCCCAGGAGGGCATCTCGTACACGGAGTTCAGCTACCAGCTGCTGCAGGGCATGGACTTCCTGGAGCTCTACCGCCGCTACGGCTGCACGCTGCAGACCGGCGGCAGCGACCAGTGGGGCAACCTCACGGCGGGCATCGACCTGATCCACCGCCTGGAGCCGGACGCCACGGTGCACGCCGTCGGCACGCCGCTGATGGTCAAGGCGGACGGCACCAAGTTCGGCAAGTCCGAGAGCGGCGCCGTCTGGCTCGACCCGGAGATGACCACGCCGTACGCGTTCTACCAGTTCTGGCTGAACGTGGACGACCGTGACGTCTCGACGTACTCGCGCATCCTCAGCTTCAAGTCACGCGAGGAGCTGGAGGAGCTCGAGAAGCTCACCGAGGAGCGCCCGCAGGCCCGTGCGGCCCAGCGCGCGCTCGCCGAGGAGCTGACGACGCTGGTGCACGGCGCCGACCAGTGCGCCGCGGTCATCGCCGCGTCCAAGGCGCTGTTCGGCCAGGGTGAGCTCGGCGACCTCGACGAGGCGACGCTGAGCGCGGCCCTCTCCGAGCTGCCGCGCGTCCAGGTCAGCGAGCTCGGGCCGGTGGTGGACCTCCTCGCGGAGGTCGGCCTGGTGGCGAGCAAGTCCGCGGCCCGGCGCACGGTCAAGGAGGGCGGTGCCTACGTGAACAACGCGAAGGTCGCATCCGAGGACGCCGTACCGTCCCGCGACGAGCTCCTGCACGGGCGCTGGCTGGTGCTTCGCCGGGGCAAGAAGAACCTGGCGGCCGTCGAGGTCACTGAGGTCACCGCGGGCTGACCCGCGTTCCCGTACGCAGCGGTGAGGGGCCGGTCCCACGGACCGGCCCCTCACGCATGCCGCATGCGCGCAGGTCAGGCCTGCTGTCTATTGCCCTTGATCATCTTGTACGCCATGTCTCCGACGCCCACGACGACGAGGGCGGCCACGAGCTGCAGGGCGTGGCGTCCCCAGTCGATGCCCCTGGTCTCATCGATGCCGAACGCCCCGGCAAGCGAATTGCCGATGATCGCTCCGATGATGCCGAAGATCGTGGTCAGCCAGAGCGGACTGTGCTGCTTGCCGGGCAGGATCGCCTTGGCGATCAGCCCCAGCACGAATCCCACGATGATGGCCCACAACCAGCCCATAGCTGCCTCCTCATACGGCTCCACATGAGCATTACAGTCAGTGTCGGCCGATCCTCCATACGGCGCATGTCGGGCACCCCCATACGTGGCATGACGCAGACAGGACACCGAGAAGAGACCTGCCCCGCTCTCGAAGGCTGCGCAGCCGCGGCGTAACGTGGAGCGGGTCCGGGCCGGGGAGCGCCCGGCTTCTTGTGAGCAGGCGGTGGAATGTGATGCGGAAGCAGAGCGGCGCCCAGGTCTTCCGGATCACAGGGGCCCGGCAGGGCCTCGCGGACGACGTGCGCGGCAGGCAGCGCCGGTACGTGATCTCGATGTCGATCCGTACTCTTTCGGTCATTGCCGCGGCGGTGCTCTGGAACGTCGAGCGGCATGTCGCCTTCGTCGCTCTGGTGCTCGGCATCCTCCTGCCGTACATCTCCGTCGTGATCGCCAACGCGGGCCGGGAGAACGTCCCTTCGCTGCCGTCGACCTTCGTACCGGCGCCGTCCCGGCCGATTCTGGCGCCACCGACGGCGCGCGGCGGGCCCGCGGAACCCGTCCCGGAAGCCGGTTCGGGGCCCGTGCCGGGCGAGCCCAACGCTCCGTCAGGTCACCAGAACTGACCGTCGACGTTGCGCCAAGCTCAAGAAAAGCTCAGATCAATCATGTAGTTCCGGTGCCAGGTACCGGGTCCCCCGTGACATACTTCGTACGCGCTCCGCATCCCCCGTCGGAGCGACAGACCGACGCCGGGCAGCTCCCCCCGTGGCTGCTCGGCGTCGCCTTGTTTTGAACGCACTTGGACGTTAATCGTGAGCGACGAAACACCGATCTGTTCCGCCAAGGGCTGCCGCGCCGCCGCGGTGTGGGTGCTCGCGTGGAACAACCCGAAGATCCACACTCCGGAGCGCCGCAAGACGTGGCTCGCATGTGAGGAACACCGCGAGCACCTCTCTCAATTCCTGGGCGTCCGCGGCATGTTGAAGGACGTCGTGGCGCTGGCGGAGTGGGAAGCGCAGGGCGAGTCCTCCGACTCCTAGCCGCCGATCGCCGACATCGGGCGGTCGGGCTGCAGGAACGCCGGGTCGTCGAGGCCCGAGCCCGCCTTCTTGCCCCACATCGCGAGCTTCCATATGCGCGCGATCGCCTCGTCCGAGCCGTCTTCGCTGTCTTCGCCGTTCGCCCTCAAGGCCGCCCTGAGGTCGGTCTCCTCGGTGGCGAACAGGCAGGTGCGGACCTGGCCGTCGGCCGTAAGACGGGTGCGGTCGCAGGCCGAGCAGAAGGGGCGGGTGACGGAGGCGATGACGCCGACGCGATGCGGACCGCCGTCCACGACCCAGCGCTCGGCCGGCGCGGAGCCGCGCTCGCCGGAGCCCTCCTCGGTGAGCTCGAAGCGCGTACGCAGCGACTGCAGGATGTCACCCGCGGTGATCATGCCGTCGCGCTTCCAGCCGTGCTGGGCGTCCAGCGGCATCTGCTCGATGAAACGCAGTTCGTAGTCGTTCTCGACTGCCCAGGCGAGCAGGTCCGGGGCCTCGTCGTCGTTCAGGCCCGGCATCAGGACCGTGTTGACCTTGACCGGGGTCAGGCCCGCGTCACGGGCGGCCTCGAGGCCCTCAAGGACGTCCTTGTGGCGGTCACGGCGGGTGAGGGTCTTGAAGGCGTCCGGGCGCAGTGTGTCCAGGGAGACGTTCACCCGGTCGAGGCCCGCGGCCTTGAGGGCGGCCGCGGTGCGCTTGAGACCGATGCCGTTCGTCGTCAGGGACATCCTGGGGCGCGGCTCCAGCTGGGCGCAGCGCTCGACGATGCCGACGAGCCCGGGGCGCAGGAGCGGCTCACCGCCGGTGAAGCGGACCTCGGTGATGCCGAGCTGCGTCACGGCGATCCGGATGAGGCGGACGATCTCGTCGTCGCTGAGGAGCTCGGACTTGGACAGCCACTGCAGGCCCTCTTCAGGCATGCAGTACGTGCACCGCAGGTTGCACTTGTCGGTCAGCGAAACCCGCAGATCGGTGGCCACTCGGCCGTAGGTGTCGATGAGCACGTGGGCCCCCTCCCTGATCCTGTTCAGCCAGTCCGGTCAGATACCACGAGCCTACGTGACGGGGCTGACATCGACGGAGGCCCGATCCCACGAGGAGCGGCACGGCCGCGTCGTAGAGATCTACCAACGATCTACGACGCGGCCGCTGACGTGCGCTTTCAGGCAAAGCCAGGTGGAGTCAGGCGGAGTCAGTGGGCTCCGGTACCCGTGAGGGACCGTACCTCCAGCTCCGCGTATTTGCCCTTGTCCGGCTCTTCCTTCGACAGGATCGTGCCGAGCCAGCCGAGCAGGAAGCCCAACGGGATGGAGATCAGGCCCGGGTTCTCCAGCGGGAAGAAGTCGAAGTTGGCGCTGGGGAACATCGAGGTGGGCTTGCCCGAGACGACCGGCGAGAACAGCACCAGGCCGACCGCGGCCACGAGTCCGCCGTAGATGGACCAGAGCGCGCCCTGCGTGGTGAACCGCTTCCAGAAGAGGCTGTAGAGGATCGTCGGCAGGTTCGCGGAGGCCGCGACGGCGAAGGCGAGGGCGACCAGGCCCGCCACGTTGAGGTCGCGGGCCAGGGCGCCAAGGGCGATGGAGACGATGCCGATCAAGACGGTCGACCAGCGAGCGGCCTTCATCTCCTCCTTCTCTGTGGCCTTGCCCTTCTTGATGACGTTGGCGTAGATGTCGTGTGCGAACGACGAGGACGAGGCGAGGGTCAGGCCTGCGACGACCGCGAGGATCGTGGCGAACGCGACCGCGGAGATCACGGCGAGCAGGAGCGCGCCGCCGGTGGAGTCGCCACCGCCGCCGATCTCCAGGGCGGCGAGCGGCGCCGCGGTGTTGCCCGCCTTGTTCGAGGCGATGATGTCGCCGGGCTTGAGCAGGGCGGCGGCGCCGAAGCCGAGGACGATCGTCATCAGGTAGAAGGAGCCGATGATGCCGATCGCCCAGTTCACGGACTTACGCGCGGCCTTGGAGGTCGGCACCGTGTAGAAGCGGATCAGGATGTGCGGCAGTCCCGCCGTGCCGAGCACCAGGGCGATGCCCAGCGAGATGAAGTCCAGCTTCGAGGTGCCGCTCGCGCCGTATTTGAGACCGGGCTCCAGGAAGGCCGAGCCCTTGCCGCTGTTGGAGGCGGCGGTGCCGAGCAGGTCGGAGACGTTGAAGTTGAACTTCAGCAGGATCAGGAAGGTGATCAGCACGGTGCCCGCGATGAGCAGCACGGCCTTGACCATCTGCACCCAGGTGGTGCCCTTCATGCCGCCGATGGTGACGTAGACGATCATCAGGACGCCGACGAGGGCGACGATCAGGATCTTGCCCGCATCGCTGGTGATGCCGAGCAGCAGCGAGACCAGGACGCCGGCGCCCGCCATCTGCGCGAGCAGGTAGAAGATCGAGACGACGATCGTGGAGGTGCCCGCGGCGGTGCGCACCGGACGCTGGCGCATGCGATAGGCCAGTACGTCGCCCATCGTGTAGCGGCCGGAGTTGCGCAGCGGCTCGGCGACCAGGAGGAGTGCCACCAGCCAGGCGACCAGGAAGCCGATGGAGTAGAGGAAGCCGTCGTACCCGAAGAGCGCGATGGCGCCCGCGATGCCGAGGAAGGACGCGGCGGACATGTAGTCGCCGGAGATCGCCAGGCCGTTCTGGAAGCCGGTGAACTGGCGGCCTCCCGCGTAGAAGTCGGCGGCGCTCTTGGTCTGGCGCCCCGCCCAGACGGTGATGAAGAGGGTCGCGACGACGAAGGCCGCGAAGAGGCTGATGATCAGCACCCGGTGCTCGGAGGCGTCGGACGTCGCTGCCAGGACAGTGGTGTTCAGCGCGGGGCTCATGCGCCGCCCTCCAGACGGGACTTGATCGCCTCGGCCTTGGGGTCGAGCTTCGCGTTGGCGTGGCGCGAGTAGAACCAGGCGATGAGGAACGTGGTCAGGAACTGTGCGAGGCCGAGGACCAGGGCGACATTGATGTTGCCGAACAGCTTGGTGCCCATGAGGTCGCCCGCGTAGTTCGAGAGCAGCACGTACGCGAGGTACCAGACGATGAAGGCGACGGTGAGCGGGAAGGCGAAGGAGCGGTGTGCCTTGCGGAGTTCACCGAACTCGGGGCTCGCTTGCTCCTCGAGGAATTCTGCCGTGGTCGGCGCGTACGGAACGGGGGTTTCTCCGTCCTTGGACGGTGGGGATGCTTCGGGGGCCACGGAGTCTCCTCGTGGTGCGGGTGCGGTGGGGACGGACAGCTGATCCATGAACTCTCTCTGATCCGGCAGTGATGCGGATCACGTGAGCCACGGATGGCGATGCTAAGGCCACAGGACGTGATCCGACAGGGGGTTGATGTTGCTTCTGTTAACGGTTCAACGTCATAACGGCACGCCCGGCTCGGCACGGCGTGCTGCTTTCTTCCGGAATCCATTGCTGGCCTGGGAGTTCTGGGGATAGCTTCACCCTGCACGCCCCGTCATGTACCTGCCCGATCACTAGATGTGTTCGGGCAGTTCACGTATCCGGATGATGTGGAGACCCCATGGCTCATCTGCGTTCCAGACGCCGAATCGCGCTCACCGTGCCCCTCGGCATCGCGCTCGCCGCGTCGGTCGGCTTCGCCCCGGGCATCGCGACCGCGGCCCCCGACGCACCCGCCACCGCGTCGGCGAAGGCCGAGTCCCCGAAGCTCGCGTACGTCGTCAACACCCGCGCGGACTCCAAGACGATCGCGTACGTCAAGAAGGCGATCGCCAAGGCGGACGGCTCCGTCGTCGTCGCGTACCCGAAGATCGGCGTCATCGTCGCGCACTCGGCCAACCCCGCCTTCGGCGAGCAGATGCGCAAGGTCAAGGGGGTCCAGTCCGCGGGCGCGACCCGCACCTCGCCCCTGACGGCGGCGGGCACCACGGAGGAGGGCGCCCCGGCCTTCGTGTCGAAGTCCGAGGCCAAGTCGCTCAAGGCACAGGCGGGTTCGGGCGCCGAGCCGCTCGAGGCCGACCAGTGGGACCTGCGCGCGATAGGCGCCGACAAGGCAGCCGAGATCAACCCGGGCAGCAAGAAGGTCACCGTCGGCGTCATCGACACCGGAGTCGACGACACCCACCCGGACCTCGCGTCCAACTTCTCGGCCTCGCAGTCCGCGAGTTGTGTCGGCGGCAAGGCCGACGCCTCGCCCGGCGCCTGGCGCCCGGAGAAGCCGGACCACTACCACGGCACGCACGTGGCCGGCGAGATCGCCGCCGCGCGCAACGGCGTGGGGGTCGCGGGTGTCGCGCCCGGCGTGAAGGTCGCGGGCATCAAGGTGGCCGACCCGGTCAGCGAGCTGTTCTACCCGGAGAGCGTCGTCTGTGCCTTCGTGTTCGCCGCCGACAAGGGCATCGAGATCACGAACAACAGCTACTACGTGGACCCGTGGCTCTACAACTGCATGGACGACCCGGACCAGCGGGCCATCGTCGACGCGGTCAACCGGGCCCAGCTGTACGCCCAGAAGAAGGGCACGCTGAACCTCGCGTCGGCGGGCAACTCCAACCACGACCTCGCCTCCGACGAGATCCTGGACGACTCGAGCCCGGACGACTCGACGCCGGTGCCGCGCACCATCGACCCGTCCGAGTGCTTCGACCTCCCGACGCAGCTGCCGGGCGTGGTCACGGTCAGCGCGACGGGCGTGCAGAACCTCAAGTCGTACTACTCCACGTACGGCAAGGGCGTCATCGACATCGCCGCCCCCGGCGGCGACAAGTACCAGATCCCGGCCGACACCCCGTCGAAGAACGGCCGCATCCTCTCCACGATGCCGGGCAACGAGTACGCCTGGCTGCAGGGCACCTCGATGGCGTCGCCGCACGCCTCGGGCGTGGCCGCGCTCCTGAAGTCGACGCACCCCAAGGCGAGCCCCGCCGAGCTCCAGCGGCTGCTCAAGAAGCAGGCCGACAACCCGGGCTGCCCGACGGAGCCGTACGACCCGGACGGTGACGGCAAGGTCGACTCGGTCTGTGAGGGCGGCAAGAACAAGAACGGCTTCTACGGCAGCGGGATCGTCGACGCGCTCGACGCCGTAAAGAAGTGAGGGGTTCGCACACCATGACCGCACCCTTCACGCGCTCCCGCCGCGTGCTCGCACTCCCGCTCGGCATGGCGGTGGCATCGGCCGTCGCCTTCCTGCCGGGCACGGCATCGGCTCAGCCCGATGCCGCGGCGCGTCCGGACACCCCGGTGTCGTCGGCCGTGTCCGCCGTCGGCTCGACGCTCGCGGACGGCACGTCGATGAGCTATGTCGTCAACGTCCGTGCCGGGCACGGCGCTTCACCGTCCGTCAAGACATCGGCGTACGTGAAGAAGGCCATCGCCAAGGCGGGCGGCAAGGTCGTCATCGCGTACGACAGGATCGGCGTGATCGTCGTCCACTCGTCGAACGCGGACTTCGCCAAGCAGATCCGCAAGGCGAAGGGCGTCGCGTCCGCGGGGGCCACCCGCACGGCGCCGCTGTCGGCGCAGTCCGACGACGCCCTTGAGGCCGACCGGCCGCTGACCGCCGTCGAGGCCGAGAAGGCCGCCGGGAAGGCGGGCGCGGGCCAGGACGAGCTGGAGCCGCTCCAGTGGGACCTGCCCGCCATCAAGGCGGACAAGGCCCACAAGGAGTCGCTCGGCAGCTCCAGGGTCACCGTCGGCGTCCTGGACTCCGGCGTGGACGACACGCACCCGGACATCGCGCCGAACTTCGACGCGAAGGCGTCCGCGAGCTGCCTGGGCGGCGTGCCCGTGCAGAAGGGCGGCGCCTGGCGTCCGGTGTCCGGGGAGAGCGACCACGGCATGCACGTGGCGGGCACGATCGCCGCCGCGAAGAACGGCACCGGCGTCACCGGTGTCGCTCCCGGCGTGAAGGTGGCGAGCCTGAAGGTGGCCGAGCCTGCGACCGGCATGTACTACACGGAGGCCGTGGTCTGCGGCTTCATGTGGGCGGCCGATCACGGCGTCGACGTCACCAACTCCAGCTATTACACCGACCCGTGGCTCTTCAACTGCAAGACGGACGACGACCAGAAGGCCCTGGTCGACGCCGTCGGGCGGGCCACCCGGTACGCGGAGCGCAAGGGTGCGGTGAACGTCGCGGCGGCCGGCAACGCCGAGACGGACCTCGCGCAGGAGGAGATCGTCGACGACTCCAGCCCGGACGACACGACGCCCACGGAGCGCACGATCAAGACGGCGGACTGCCTCGACCTGCCGTCGCAGCTACCGGGTGTCGTGACCGTCTCGGCCACGGGCGCGAAGGGCATCAAGTCCTCGTACTCGAACTACGGCAAGGGCGTCATCGACATCGCGGCGCCGGGCGGCGACTCCACCAGGTTCCAGACGCCGGACGCACCGGCCACGGACGGCCGCATCCTGTCGACCCTTCCGGGCGGCAAGTTCGGCTACAAGGCGGGTACGTCGATGGCATCACCGCACGCCGCGGGGGTCGCCGCGCTCATCAAGTCGGCCCATCCGCACGCGTCTTCGGCGAAGGTGAAGGCGCTGCTCTACGGCGAGGCCGACGCCATGAAGTGCACCGATCCGTACGACATCGACGGTGACGGCAAGGTCGACGCGGTCTGCGCGGGCGGCAAGAACGCGAACGGCTTCTACGGCGTGGGCATGATCGACGCGCTCGACGCCGTGCGGAAGTAGACGCGGTGCGGAAGTAGCTGGTTCGCGAGGCGAGTCGGGCCGGGCGGTCGAGTACCGCCCGGCCCTTCGCGAGAGGATCTCGTTCCATGTACGAGTACAAGGACTCCCGGTTCGTCCTCACCGAGACAGAGCACTGGGTGGCGTGGCCCGTCCGTCCCCGGTGGCAAGTGGTGCTCGGTTTCGTCGCCATGGTCGCCTACGTGCCGTTGTGGTGCGTGCTCGCGGTGGTGGTGATGGCCGGGGTCATCGTGGTCCTGTTCCTGGCGGAGATCGTCGAGTCGGTCAGCGACTCGGGGGAGCGGAAGCTGAACGCCCTGTCGGACCGCATGCTGGACCGCCTCCTGCTGCCGGACTGGTGCGTGACCTGGCCGGAGCTGCGCCACGAAGGAGACACGGCGTACTACCGCGCGCGGGTCGACAAGTTCCTCGACGGCCGGACGAAACTGGCCTCCGCCCCTCGCACGCCGAAGACGCAGCCGCCGGTCGAGTGCGAGCTCCCGTGGCGCGTCTACCGCGGCGTGGGCGGCGACTACGTGGTCAAGGCGGCTGCCGCCCAGGGGTGGGAGCTGCGGCCGTCGGAGCCGGAGAAGTCGATCAGGCTGTGGTGGTCGGCGGCCACACGGGCCGAGGCAGGCACCGGGACGGCGGAGTAACTCGCGCGGCATAGTGCATGCATGACGCACACACCGATGACCGGTACGCGGACCGCCTGGGCCGCGCTCGGCGGCGACCCCGCTCTCCTCTCCCGTGTCACGCCCGTCGTACGGGACGACGCGCTGCCCGCGAAGCTCCCCGTGCCCCGGCTGGCCCGCGGCTGCGACGTCGCCTGCGCGCTCGCCGCGGCCGAGCTGGCCGCGGCCCGTACCGGACAGGCCGTGCCCCGGGTGCGGGTCGACGACGGGGCGGTCGCCACGGCGTTCACCAGTGAGCGGCATCTCCTCGTGGACGGGCGCGCACCCGTCACCTTCGCGCCCCTGTCCCGCTTCTGGCGCACCGCGGACGGCTGGGTTCGCACGCACGCCAACTACCCCCACCACCGGGCGGCGCTGCTGGCCGCGCTGGGTCTCCCGGACCCTTCTGTGGAGTCGGTGGCCGCGCGGCTCGCGGAGCGGTCTTCCCTGGACGTGGAAGACGCCGTGTACGCCGCCGGGGGCCTCGCGGTGGCGCTGCGTACGCCCGAGGAGTGGGCCGCGCACCCGCAGGGCGTCGCGGTGGCGGAGCGCCCGCTGCTGAGCCGCGAGCGGATCGGCGAGGGGCCCGCACGGGCCGTCCCCGCGCTCACCGGCTCCCCCGCGCTGCCCGCCGCGGGACTCCGCGTCCTCGACCTCACCCGGGTCATCGCGGGCCCCGTCGCGACCCGCACGCTCGCGCTGCTCGGCGCGGACGTGCTGCGCGTCGACTCGCCCCGGCTGCCCGAACTCCCCGACCAGCACACCGACACCGGCTTCGGGAAGCGGTCCGCGACGCTCGACCTGGCGGAGCGGACCGGCAGGCGTACGTTCGACGAGCTGCTCGCGAGGGCCGACGTGGTCGTCACCGGCTACCGGCCCGGCGCCCTCGACCGCTTCGGGCTCGCCCCGGAGGCACTGGCCGAGCGCAGGCCCGGGGTCGTGGTGGCGCAGTTGTCGGCGTGGGGCGGGTACGGGCCGTGGGCGGAGCGGCGCGGGTTCGACAGTCTGGTGCAGGTCGCCACGGGGATCGCGGCCGTCGAGGGGGCGGCGGATCGACCGGGCGCACTGCCCGCGCAGGCCCTGGACCACGGCACGGGCTATCTGCTGGCGGCGGCGGTCCTGCGCTCGCTCACCGACCAGGTGGCGGGCGACGGCGGG
>NZ_BAAAUG010000052.1:0-14897 GCF_039533825.1 Streptomyces rectiviolaceus | reverse complement strand
CGGTCCTGCGCTCGCTCACCGAGCAGGTGGCGGGCGACGGCGGGGCCCGCAGCGTGCGGCTCGCCCTCGCGCGGACGGCGGGGTGGCTGCTGGCGGGGGACGGCGCGGGTGACTCGGGTGACTCGGGTGAGGGGGCCTCTTCGTACGAGCCCGGCGCCTGGCTGGCCGAGACGGACGGCCCACTGGGCCGGCTGCGGTACGCGCTGCCGCCGGTGAGCTTCGCGGGCGGGCCAGTGAACTGGTCGCGCCCACCCGGTCGTTGGGGGGCCGATACGCCCGAATGGTGCTGAGAGTGGCCCGTCGGGCGGAATGGGATTCCGCCAGTTGTTTGCCAGGACTTGCCCGTCAAGGGGACACCTGGTGAAGATCTTGTGGTGAGTTCCATACAGCCGTCCGCCGACCCCGCCGGCGAGGCCACGGCGGACGCGGTCGCCGCCGCACCCCTCGCCTCGCATCCCGCCACGCATCCCGCCACGCACCGCGCACCGCGCCGCCGCCCCTCGACGGCCCGTGCCGTCGCCGTGCTCGTCCTGGTGGCCGTCGCCGCACTCGTACCGCTGCTCGGCCCGTCAACGGCGCTGAGCGGCACCGGGGAGGCCGAGGCGCCGGGCACGGCCGGGATCACGTTCCTGCGGACGGTCATGTTCGCCGCGCTCTGCGTGCAGTTGGGCGAGGTGTACGCGACACGTCTGGCCCGCCGGGTGCCGGGGGCGCCGCTGGACAGCGCCCCGCGGAGCTGGGCGGCGTACGCGGCGGTCGCGGGCCTCGTCGCCGCCCTCGGCCTCGCTTCGGTGGTGGCCACCGGCAACCTCGTGCCACACCAGCTCTCCGACATGGACGTCGGCGGGCTCTATGCGTCCCGGGACGGCAGGCTGGCACTCCTGGAGGTCAACGCCTTCATCGTGGCGCTGCTCTGCGCGCGCTCGCGCCGCCCGTCCGGTGCGGCGCTTCCGCTTGCCGCGGTGATCGTGGCGGAGGCGCTGCGGGCCCACCCTCCGGCGGAGGACACCCCGCTCATCGGCACCGGTCTGACGCTGGTGCATCTGACCTGCGGGGTGCTGTGGGCGGGTGGCCTGCTGCAGGTCCTTCGCATGCTGCGCCTGTGGCGGACGTCGGCTCCGGAGGCGGGCGCGGCGGTACTGGGGCTCTACGCGCGCGTGGCGGCCGTTCTGTTCGCCGCGATCACGGTGACGGGGGTGTTCAGCACGCTGCGCCGGATGCCGCCGAGCACGGTTCTCGATCAGCTGACGGACACCGGTTACGGGCGCACGCTGCTCGCCAAGGTGCTCCTCGTGGCGGTCGTGGCCGTCCTCGCGCTGCTCGCGCGCCGGCGGCTGCGCAGGGCCACCGACCCGGTCTCGGCGTACTCCCCCGCGCGTGGGGAGGTCATCGCGCTCGGGGTGGTGGTGGCGGTGTCGGCTCTGCTGACCGCGTTGCCGCTGCCGATTCGCTGGTGAGCCTCGAAGACTGCTGCGGCTGCTGGGACTGCTGGGACTGCTGGGACCACGCTGCCAGTACGCCGCTGACCAGCAGGAACTGTGCGGCGATGTAGGTGAGCATGATCCAGAAGTCGGGGCGCGGGGCCTGCGGCCACTCGGCGACGCCGGTCGCGATGAGGGTGTCCGAGAGCAGGAACAGCGCGCCGCCCGCTGCCGCGGTGAGGCCGAGTCTCGTCGCGGCGAACGCCATCGCGGTCAGCAGGAGGCTGTAGCCCGCCACCGGGCCGCGCATGTCCGCGGGGAGGTCCGGCCAGAGGAGGGCGACCGTGGCGACGAGGGCGGTGGCGTACGCGGCCACCAGCCAGGCGCCACGCGCGCGTGCGGCGCCGTGGCGCTTGAAGAGGGCGAGGTAGCAGACGTGACCCGCCGCGAAGGAGCCCATCCCGGCCAGGAACGCGGGGTCGGCGTCGAAGAGCAGGAGGGTGTCGCCTCCCCAGCCGAAGAGGAGCGCGGCGGTCAGCAGGCGCGGGCCTTTGACTGTGACCACGTACCCCGCGAGGAGAGGCATGAGGAGGGGCTTGAAGACGGTGTGGGCTGCGTCTGATCCCGCCAGGAGTGCCGCCAGGTCGCCGACCGCGGCGAGACCGAACGCCACGAGGAGCAACTTCGCCTTGGTGGCAGCGGGGCTCACGCCGCGTTCTCCGTCACCGGCTTCGACACCGGCTCCGTCACCGACGCCGCCACCGGCTCTGAAGGCGGCTGTGACGCCGCACCAGCCTGCGGCTGCCAGCCAGGCCCCCGGAACAGCCGTCCGCCCCGCTCGCGCCAACTCGTCGCCTTCCTGAGGTCCTTGGCTATCGCCGCGTACTCGTGCGTGGCCACCCGAAGCGGGTTGTGCGTGGTGATGTTCTTCGTGAGGCCGTAGACCGGGCGGTCCGTCTCCGCGACCCAGGAGCCGAACACGCGGTCCCAGATGATCAGGATGCCGCCGAAGTTGCGGTCCAGGTAACCGCCCTGCGACGCGTGGTGAACGCGGTGGTGCGAGGGAGTGTTGAAGACGAACTCGAAGGGGCGGGGGAGCTTGCCGATCCGCTCGGTGTGGATCCAGAACTGGTAGACGAGGTTCGCCGACGAACAGAACGCGAGAGCCGCGGGATGCACGCCCAGCGCGATCAGCGGGACGTAGAACGGCCAGACCGTCAGGCTCGTCCAGGGCTGGCGCAGCGCCGTCGTGAGGTTGAACTTGCGGCTGGAGTGGTGCACGACGTGGCAGGCCCACAGGATGCGGATGACGTGGTGCCCGCGGTGCGACCAGTAGTAGAAGAAGTCCTGCGCGAGCAGCATCAGCGGGATCGTCCACCACAGGACGGGGATGTGCAGTGGGGTCAGCGCGTAGATCGCCGTGTAGATCGCGACGATGGGGATCTTCCACAGGAAGTCGAAGACGAGGCTGCCGAGCCCCATGGTGATGGAGGTGGCGGCGTCCTTCGTCTCGTACCCGGCGTCGTCCTCGTCCGGATGGATCCGGTGGCTCACGATCTCCACGACGGTGAGCAGCACGAAGGCGGGTATGGACCACAGCACGACATCGGGCAGGTTCGGCGGCATGCGTGCACCGTAAAGGCCCCTGGTCGACCGCCGCTAGACGTAGTTACCGACAAGTATTACCAGCGGTAAGAAGGCGGATGTTGGCGATCCCCGCCAAAAGCGGACGCTCAGATAACCGTGGACACCCGGGCAACCGCGGACGCTCAGACACCCACCGCCCCGAGCAGCGCCCCCGCCCCGTACGTCACCGCCATCGCGAGCGCTCCTCCCCCCATGTTGCGCACCACCGCGGGCCGCACGTCCGCGGAGCCGAGCCGTGCGCTGCTCCAGCCCGTGAGGGCGAGCGCGCCGAGGACCGAGACGACCGTGACCCCGAGGCGCCAGTCGGCGGGCGGCAGGACGATCGCGAGGAGCGGGAGGAGCGCGCCCACCGTGAAGGCCACGAAGCTGGCCCAGGCGGCGTGCCACGGGTTGGTGAGGTCGTCGGGGTCGATACCGAGCTCCACGCGCGCGTGCGCCCGCAGCGCGTCCCGCTCGGTGAGCTGCTGAGCCGCCTCCCGCGCCACTTGGCGGCTGAGCCCGCGGTCCGCCAAAAGGTCTGTCAGCTCGGCCAGTTCGGCCTCGGGCTGCTCCCGCAGCTCGCGCCTCTCCACGGCGAGTGCGGCCTTCTCGGAGTCGCGCTGGGTGGACACGGAGACGTACTCGCCCGCGGCCATCGACATCGACCCGGCGAGCAGCCCGGCGAGACCGGCCGTGAGCAGGGTGTTGCGGTCGCCCGTGGCCCCCGCCACGCCGACGACGAGCCCTGCCGTGGAGACGATGCCGTCGTTGGCGCCGAGCACGGCGGCCCGCAGCCAGTTGAGGCGGGCGGCGAGAGCACCGCCGTGTGGTTCGTCGTGTTCAGCTGCCTGATCGCTCACCCGGGGAGGGTCTCACCCCCGGGTGAGCGAGTTCGGCAGGGGCACGCCGTCGCCGCCCGGCACACCGTTCACCAGACGCACACCGTTCACCAGACGCGTACCGACCCTCCCGGGGCGAACACCGGGCTCGTCGCGCCGGCCGGTGTCTCCTTGAGGGGTTCGTCCAGTTCCTGGACCGTCGGTCCCACGCGCGCGGCGACCTCCCCGAGCCGCTCCAGGTCGAAGCCGTAGACGCGGGCGGCGTTGCCGCCGACCATGGCGGCTATCTCGTCCTTCGGGAGGCCCGCGTAGGCGATGCGCAGACCTTCGCGCGAGTACGGGTGGGTGCCTTCGTCGTGCGGGTAGTCGCTCCCCCACATGATCTTGTCGAGGCCGATCCGGTCCCTCATCTGCGCCTCGTGCGGGCGCATGAAGCTCGCGCCGACGAAGCAGTTGTCGCGCCAGACCTCGGAAGGGCCCTTGCCCATCGAATCGGCGAGGCCCGCACCGAACTTCGACTCGGCAGTGTCCGCCCTCGAAGCCGCCGCGACCAGGCGCCCGTGGTAGTAGTCCAGCATGTCGAGCACGCCCGGGATCCACCCCGAACCCTGCTCGGTGAGCACGAGCCGCAACTCCGGGTGGCGGCGGAAGGCCCCGCCGAACACCAGGTGCCACAGCGCCCGGTGCGAGAACCACGTCGTCTCCACCATGAAGACGGCCCGCGCGGCCGGTTCCTCGCCGAGCGGCGGAGAGGCCGACCCCGCGTGGTGGTTGACCGGCACGCCGCGCTCGGCGCAGGCCGCCCAGATCGGGTCGTACGTCGCCGAGTAGAGCTCGGCGAGCCCGCTGCCCGGCGGTGTGCCGGGCAGCAGAAGGCCGCCGTTCAGGCCGGCGTCAGCCGCCCATTGGATCTCCTTGACGGCCTCGCCCACGTCGTTCAGGAGGATCTGGAAGACGCCCGCCCTGCGTCCCGGAGCCGCCGCGCAGAAGTCGGCGAGCCAGCGGTTGTGGGCGCGCAGGCCCGCCCAGCGCTGCTCGAACTCCTCCCGCGTGGGCGCGGGCGCCATCAGGGAGGCGCTCGGGAAGAAGGGCGGGATGGTGTTCGGGAAGACGACCTCGGCGACGATGCCGTCCTGTTCCAGCTCGGCGACGCGGCGGTCCGAGTTCCAGTTGCGGTCGGCGGTGTCGGCGAGCAGGTCCTCGTACGGATTGACGTAGGTGGCCGCCCACGCGTCGAACGCGTCGCGGTGCCGGGACTCCAAGTAGGGCCTGTAGTCGAGGAGATCGGCGCCCGCGTGGCAGTCCGCCGAGATGACGGTGTAGCGCTCTTCGCCCATGCCGCTCGTGCCGCTCATGCGCTGTGTACTCATGTGTCCGCCCCCAGTACCGGGAAGTCGTGGTCCGTGAGCCAGTGGCGGCCCACGTCGCGCGAGCGCGCCCAGGACGCCTCTACGGCCGACTGGGCGGCGCCGTCGGTGGCCTGGCCGAGTTCGGCGGGCGTCGGGCCGATCCTGCGGGCCAGTGGCGCGAGCTTCTCGGTGTCGAAGCCGAAGACCTCCGCCGCCGCCAGACCCAGCATCCGGCGGGTCTCCCCCACCGGGATGTCGTGGAAGGTCTTCTTCAGCCACGCGCGCGTGTCGGGCCAGGTTCCTTCGGGGTGCGGGAAATCGCTGCCCCAGAGGATGTTGTCGACACCGATCTCGTAGCGCTGGGCGAGTTCACGGCGCTTGGTGTTGGTGGCGCAGATGAATATCTGCCGGTCCAGGTACTCGTGCGGGGGCCGCTTGAGCTCCGCGAACGGCGAGAGCTTCTTGCCGCCGTGCGCGCCCAGGTAGAGGCGGTCCATGAACCACAGGAGGTTCGGCAGCCACCAGCAGCCGGACTCCGCGACGCCGAACCTCAGCCCCGGATGGCGTTCGAAGACGCCCGACCAGAGCATGAACCACAGCGGCCGCGCGGGCCACCAGGTCACTTCGGAGACGTAGATCCCCAGGTGGTCGCCGTACTCATGGCGGGGCGCCGCCCCGGAGTGGGTCACCACGGGCATCGCGCACTCGGCCGCCGCCGCCCACACGGGGTCGTAACGGCGGTCGTGGTAGGGCGCCTTGTCGACCCACATGGAGGGGATCATCAGCGCGCCGAGCCCGGACTCCTTGGCCCGTTGCACCTCCGCGACGACACGGTCGACCTCGCCGGTGATGGGCAACAGGGCGACACCGCAGTGCCGTTCGGGGTTCTCGGACACGAAATCGGCGAGCCAGCGGTTGTGCGCCTGCGCGCCCGCCATGCCGAGCTCCGGGTCCTGGTCGCCGGAGAGGCCGAGGCCCACCCCGAAGGGCGCGGCCGTCTGGCTGTCGACGGCGTCCGCGTCGGGGAAGACGACCTCGGCGGCCACCCCGTCGCCGTCGAGCTCCTTGAGGCGCTGCGCGGGCTCCCAACCGCCGCGCAGCCCCTCCTCGTTGTCCTGGAACCACTTGGCGGCGAACGCGTCGTTGCGGATGCCGAGCCGCGTCGCCTCCGCGCGGCGGGAGTCGCGCTCCCCCAGGAACTGGTCGAAGTCCCGATGGAAACGGCTGTCCAGATAGGGCCGGTACTCCTCGGTGGGGAGCCCGGCGTGGCAGTCGGAGGAGATGATCAGGTACGGGTCGTTCTGCTGAGCGCTTTGCTGAGCCGTCATCACACGTCCCTCGGTCAGTCCAGGATGAAGTTTTCCAAGTACGCCGGGTCGGCGCGGTCGAGCATCGACCGCGACCTGGCCTTGATCTGCCGGTCGCTGTGCTCGCTCTCCGGAAGCAGCCAGAAGCGGTCGGCCGCGATCCCCTCCGCCACGAAGTCGGCGACCTGCTCGACCGGGGTGAACTCCACCTCCTGGCCCGCTTCCTTCATCGCGGACTCCCACTGGTCGAGGCTGCGGTAAGGGGTCTTGCGGGGGCGGGACTTGGCCCACCGGTCGGGGCGATTGCGGTGCGACTCCCACAGCCCCGTGCGCAGCATGTGCGGCCCCGGGAAGAGGACGGAGGCGCCCACGCGCGCGTGCTCCGCCTTCAGGTGGGCGTACAGCGACTCGGTCATCGTCACTACGGCCGCCTTGGTGACCGCGTACACGGACGCCGTCGGCAGCGGCGCGATGCCGCCGTCACCGGAGGAGGTGTTGACGACATGGCCCGGTTCGCCGCCCGCGATCATCCGGGGCACGAAGGCCTGGATGCCGTGGAAGACACCCCACACATTGACCTCGAAGGCCCACTTCCAGTCGTTCGGCTCGTGCTCCCACATGCGGCCCTCGGCGCCCGAGCCGACCCCCGCGTTGTTGCACAGCACATGGACGGCGCCGAACTTCTCGTACGCCGCGTCGGCGAGGGCGAAGACCTGCTCGCGGGAGCCGACGTCGACCACGCGCGCGTGCACGCTCGCCCCGTCCTCGCGAAGACCGGCCGCCGCCTTCTCCAGGGCGCCCTCCTCGACGTCCGCGAGGACCACCTTCAGTCCTTCCGCCGCGAACCGCCGCGCCATGGCGAGACCGATGCCGCTCGCCGCGCCCGTGACGACGGCGACCTGCCCTTCCCACAACTCCATCTCAGACGCTCCCCTCGGGCGGGCCGTCGAGGATCTGCTGCGGGTCGTCGTAGCGCTGGTGGATGTAGGGCAGCAGCGCCTGCGCGCTGACCCGCTCGGCCACCCGGCCCCTCTGGTCGGTGGTCTTCTCGCCGATGGTGATCTCGACGACCGCGCGCACGGGAAGGTCCGCGACCGGGTCGTACATCGACTCGCGCAGGACGACGTCCCCGGTGATGCCCTCCAGCTTGCGGACCTTCTCGTTGCGCACGCAGTGCACGAGCACCGGGTCCGCGTCGAATCCCGAACCGTCCACCGCGGGAAGGAACTTGAAGTAGAAGTCCGTCTTCTGGACCGGCTCCGGAAGAGGCAGCGCGCCGCTGACCGCGCCGCGCACCTCCACGAACGCGATGCCGTGCCGGGCCAGCGAGGCGCGGACGACCAGACCGTCGCGCTCCACCTCGACCTCGCCCAGCTTCTTCGGCTCCCCGAAGACCTCACGCCCGCCGATCAGGGCCCGCTCGTGGGTCATCGGCATGACGAGCGGATACCACCCCTCCACCCCGTCGTGCTCGGCGGCGACGGCCACCGAGCCCGCGCCGAGCGGATATCCGGGCAGGTCGACCTTGCTGATGTTGGCCCGCACCAGAGGCCGGTGGGTGGGCTTCAGCGGGGGCGGCAGGACGGCCGCCACCGCGTCCGGATCGCTCTCCCAGACGGCCACCACTCCGGTGGACCAGATGTCGGGCAGCTTCGAGCTCGCGGCGCGCGCCGCGCCGATCTCCGCCTCGGTGCGCGCTCCGTAACGTACGCGTGTCATGTCGTACCACCCTTCGTCAGCGCGGGACTCGGTCCCGCGACGGGGACTTGCGGGGGTTCTGTAACACAGTTACAACAGGAGCCGTGAAGAGTGAAGAGACGCGTACGCATCCGGACCGGGAACGCGGCCATCTCGACCGGGAACAGGTCCTCGCCGCCGCCACGGCCCTCGTGAAGCAGCACGGCCCGCAGGCCCTGACGATGCGCAAGCTCGCCGCCGAGCTCGGCACCGCCGTCACCTCGATCTACTGGCACGTCGGCAACCGCGAGTCGCTCCTGGACGCCCTCGTCGAGCGCACCCTCGCCGACCTCGGCGCGATCCACCCCACCGGCCGCGCCCCCGACCGGCGCATCGTCTCCGTCGCGCGCGCCCTGCGCCGCCAGCTGCGCGACCACCCGCACCTCGTCGCGATGGTGCACGAACGCGGCCTCACCGAGCGGATGTTCCTGCCCGCCCAGCAGGTCCTGGTCCACGAAGTGCACGCGGCGGGCCTGCGCGGCACCCGCGCCGCCGACGCCGTACGGGCCGTCCAGGTCCACGTCGTCGGCCACGTCCTGGTCGAGCGCAACCGCGAACGCGCGCCCGTGCAGCGGCCAGGCGAGGAAGAACTGTGGGGCGCGCAGACCGCCGAACAGGACCCGGCACTCGCCCGCGCGCTCGCCCGGCCCGTCGACCCCGAGGCGCTGTTCACGATGTCGGTGAAGGCACTGGTGTCCGGACTCCTGCACACGGGAATCGGACCGGGGACCTGACTGTCAGTCGCGGCCCGTATCCTCATGGACCATGCTCGAAGACCAGACGACCGCAGCGTCCGCAGCCACCTGGCCGGCCGCGTACCCAACGGGGTACGCGGTCGTCGACGTCGAGACCACAGGTCTCGCCCGCGACGACCGCATAGTGTCGGCTGCCGTCTACCGCGTGGACGCCCAGGGCGAGGTGGAGGACCACTGGTACACGCTGGTCAACCCCCAGCGCGATCCCGGCCCCGTCTGGATCCACGGCCTCACCAGCGAGCTCCTCGCTGACGCGCCGCTCTTCAAGGACATCGCCGACGAGTTCGCGGCGCGCCTTACCGACCGCGTCCTGGTCGCGCACAACGCCGTCTTCGACTGGTCGATGATCGCCAGGGAGTACGCACGCGCGGAGCTCACCGCCCCCGTGCGCCAGCGCCTGTGCACCATCGCCCTCTCCAAGGAGCTGCGGCTCCCGCTGCCCAACCACAAGCTGGCGTCGCTCGCCGCGCACTTCGGGGTCGAACAGCGCAACGCGCACAACGCCCTCGACGACGCCCGCGTGCTCGCCGAGGCGTTCCGCCCCAGCCTCAAGGCCGCGGCCAGCGGCGGAGTGCGGCTGCCGCTCCTGGAGTGCCGTCCGCTCACCGAGTGGTCCGACGGCGCGGCCCGGATCGTCCGCCAGCCGACCGGACCGGGATCGACTGCCCCCTCGTACTCCTCGTACGGCCCGACGAGTTGGCGCCCCTCGCGCAAGCGGCCCGCTTGCCCGTACCCCAACCCAGGTCGGTACGAACCGGGCAAAGCGCTCCAACAGGGCATGCGTGTCGCGTTCTCCGGCGACACCTCCATCGAGCGCGACCTCCTTGAGGACCGCGCGGTCGAGGCCGGCCTTCACATCGCGACGAGCGTGTCGCGCCTGACCAGCCTGCTCGTCACGAACGACCCGGAATCGGGCACCTCCAAGACCGTGAAGGCGCGGTCCTTCGGCACGCCCGTCATCGACGAGGCCGCGTTCGGCCAGCTCCTCCAGGACGTCGCTCCGGCGGCGGAGGGCTGAGCCGCCCGCGGGCGTCAGACGGGTGATTGTCGGGCCGGTTCCCGCCTGCTTGCTCGCATGCGGGCGCCGCGCGTCCCACCCTGTGGCGCATGGCACGTTGCGAGGTCTGCGGAAACGACTACGGCATGTCGTTCGAGGTGCACGCGCAAGGCGCGGTGCACGTCTTCGACTGCTTCTCCTGCGCCATTCACCGCATGGCGCCCATCTGTGAGCACTGCCGCTGCCGGATCATCGGCCAGGGCGTGGAGGCCGACGGGCAGTGGTACTGCGGTGCGCACTGCTCGCGGGCGGAGGGGCAGGTGGGCATCGTCGACAGGGTGTGACCCGGCCCCTCCGGCACGGGCCCGCACGGCTCCGTTACGGAGTACCCCACTCCCAGGCACCCCACGACCGAGTTGTACCGTCGTGGGGTGTACCGCTTCCTGTTGTCCCGGCAGTGGGTGATCCTCACCCTCATCGGCCTCGTCCTCATCCCCACGATGATCGAGCTGGGCTTCTGGCAGTTGCACCGCCATGAGCACCGCGTCGCGCAGAACGCGGAGATCTCCGAGGCGCTGGACGCGAAGCCGGTGCCGGCCGAGCAGCTGACCTCGCCAGGACATTCCGTCACACGCTCCGAGCGCTACCGCCAGGTGAGCGCGCAAGGGACGTACGACACGAAGCACGAGGTCGTCGTGCGGCGCCGCACGAACTCCGACGAGGAGATCGGCTTCCACGTCCTGACCCCGTTCGTCCTCGACGACGGCAAGGTCCTGCTTGTCAACCGGGGCTGGATCCCGGCGAACGGACCGCAGACCGCGTTCCCGAAGGTCCCCGCGGCACCCAAGGGCGAGATCACCGTCACCGGCCGCCTGATGGCCGACGAGACGTCCGCGCAGAGCGGTATCAAGGACGTCCAGGGGCTGCCGGACCGTCAGATCATGCTGATCAGCAGCGGGCAGCAGGCGCACAGCCTCGGCAAGGAGGTGCTCGGCGGCTACGTCGAGCTGACCTCGCCGGAGCCTCCCGGGGGCTCCCCCCAGGTGATCGGCGAGCCCGAGCACGGCGACATCGGCCCGCACATGGCGTACGCGGTCCAGTGGTGGCTGTTCTGCACGGGCGTACCCATCGGCTGGGTGGTCCTGGTGCGCAGGGAGGTGCGGGACCGCAGGGCCGCCGCACAGGCGCCGGCGCCGGAGGCCACGCCCGCCGGGGTGTAGCGGAACCGCCCTCGCGTTCCGCTGTCACGAGGCGGCAGGATAGGGCCATGGATCTTGGACTGAAGGACCGCGTCTACGTCATCACCGGCGCCACCCGGGGCCTGGGCAACGCCGCTGCGCGTGCGCTGGTCGCGGACGGCGCGAAGGTACTGATCACCGGCCGGGACGAGAAGACGGTCACCGAGGCGGCGACCGAGCTCGGCGACAACGCCCGGGGGCTCGCGGCGGACAACGCCGATCCGGCCGTCGCCGGCCGGCTGATCGCCGCAGCGCGTGAGCATTTCGGGCGCCTCGACGGTGTGCTGATCAGCGTCGGTGGGCCCGCGCCCGGTTTTGTCGCCGACAACACGGACGAGCAGTGGGAGTCGGCCTTCGAGTCCGTCTTCCTCGGGGCGGTGCGCCTTGCTCGCGCCGCGGCGGCGGAGCTCGGCGAAGGGGGCGTCATCGGCTTCGTGCTCTCCGCCTCCGTGCACGAGCCGATTCCGGGGCTGACCATCTCCAACGGGCTGCGGCCCGGACTCGCGGGCTTCGCGAAGTCGCTCTCCGACGAGCTCGGCCCTCGGGGCATCCGCGTCGTGGGGCTGCTTCCGGCCCGTATCGACACGGACAGGGTGCGGCAGCTCGACGGGCTCTCCGCGGACCCCGAGGCGACCCGGGCGGGCCACGAGTCCCGGATTCCGCTGCGGCGGTACGGGACTCCGGACGAGTTCGGGCGGACGGCGGCGTTCCTCCTGTCACCCGCGGCGTCGTATCTGACGGGGGTCATGCTGCCGGTGGACGGCGGGGCGCGGCACGGGTTCTGACCGCCGGATTCCTTCCGGTGCGAGACGTCGGCCAGGCCGGAGGTTCCGGCCCGGCCGACGTCTCACCCAGGCACCCTCAACTGACCCGCTCAGCCCGATGCTTGACCGCCCGCAACTGCACCACCGCCGGCAACCTGGCGAGCCCCGCCGAATCCCTCGCATGCGTCAACGCGTCCACGGAGAGCCGGTGCAGCGCGTCTCCGGGCGTCGCATGAGGCTCCAGGACCAGGGACACCCGCGCCTCCGGCGCGTTGCGGCGCCCCGTCAGGGAGACCGCGGCCCGCTGCACACCCTCCAGTGACTCCGCCTCCCCCACGAGCACGCTCTCCAGGGCCCGCCCCCGCAGCAGCGCGCCCTCCCCGTCCCCGGTCTCCACGAGGACCTCGGCCAGCCTCCGCCGCCGCAACTGCGCCACCAGCCACCACAGGGCGAGCAGCAGGAACACCGCGAGCACGGCGATCACCGTGGGCCAGAACCAGCCCTCGTCCCGCCACCGCGCCCGGTCCGCGTCGCTCAGCAGGACGTCACGCTTCCCGTCGTGGACCCACCACGACGGGGGCGACGCCCCGAGCCCGACGGCCAGGACCGAGCCGCCGCCGAGCACCGACACCAGGCCGATCAGGCCAAGGACCACACGGTTGACCGTCTTCAGCATCGCGAGCTCAGCCCTTCCTGCCCGGCCGTGCCACCCGCACCGAAAGGCCGGGGCTGCGGCCGAGGCCCAGGTCCCTGATGCCTTCGGCAAGCGTGGCGTCCAAGTCGCCCCGTACGTCGTCGAGTTCGCGGAAGTGCGAGACCGCGTGGACGTCCACCTTGGAGCGCGTCATGCGGACCCGCACCGACTGCACGCCGGACACGTCCATCGCCCGGTCCCGCAGCACCATCGCGGCGGCGCCCCGATGCAGCCCCGCCCGTACGTCCGCGTCCCCGCGCCGCATCGCGAGCACCGCCCGGAGCCCGGGCGTCACGGCCAGCACGATCAGCCAGACGCCGGCGGCCGCGGCCAACCCGGCGCCGACGAGGACCGCCGTGTCGTCCAGGGGCCGCTCGGCCAGTTCGCGGGCGAGGTCGCGCCGCCATCCCATGGCGGAGTGCCCGGCCCGCACCGCGGCGATGTCGTACAGCAAAAGCCCCGCGCCGCCGAGGAGCAGCAGCGCGAGGACGGCGGCGGGCACGCGCCGCGGTGACCAGAAGCGGGTCGCCTTCGTCTCGTCGGCCAGCGTGGGCGGCGGATCGTAGGACGCCGCGGAGGCCGACTGGTCGAGTTCGCTGTCGGCGCGTTCGACGACGGGCAGCGGCTGCGTGCCGCCACCGCCGCCCGTTCCCTGAGACCCCTGCGCCTCGCTCATCGCGTCCTCCCCTGCGCCGCGGCGTGCACGTGTGCCGAGTGCAGCCGCTCGACCTGGACCACGACCTCGGGCACTGCCATCCCCGCCAACGCCTCTACCCGCTGGGTGACTTGGCGACGCACCGCACCGCACTGCCCGCCGATGTCCGAGGGGTAGTCCAGCTCGACGCTGACCCGCACACGGGCGACATCATGGCGCACGGTGACGGTCGCGTGCGGCGGCGAACCGTCAGCGGGCACATGCGTCAGTGCCTCACGTGCCGCCTGTGCCGCGATCTTCGCGACGACCCGGTCGGCGATCCGGGTCGCACCGCGCTCCGCGGGCGCGACCTGTGCCGCCACGGCTCACCGCCGCCGGTCGTCGCCACGGGTACGGAAGAAGTCGCCGAGCTCCAGGTCCCCCTCGAGGAACCGGCCCGCGACAAACCCTATGGCGCCCAGGGCTGCCACCAGCAGGAACGCCCCGAAACCGCCGAAGTACCCGGCGAAGCCGAGCGCCATTCCGGCCACCATGCCGATCACGGCCATGTTCATCGTGCGCTCCTTAGCAAGACGCGGCTGACATCCGGCTCCCGAACCGCCGCCGCGCTACTGAAGGCGGCCTTGCGGCTCATCGTCTTCCTCGTCCGGGAGCTTCACATCGCTCACCGCGATGTTGACCTCGACGACCTCGAGGCCGGTCATGCGCTCGACCGCCCCGATGACGTTCTCCCGCACATCGCGTGCCACGTCCGCGATCGAGACCCCGTACTCGACGACGATCTCCAGGTCGAGCGCCGTCTGTACCTCGCCGACCTCGGCCTTGACGCCGCGCGACACGGACTTGGAGCTGGAGCCGCCGGGCACCCGGTCGCGTACGGCCCCGAAGGTCCTTGCGAGCCCGCCGCCCATCGCGTGCACGCCGTCGACGTCGCGGGCCGCGAGCCCGGCGATCTTCTCGACCACGCCGTCCGCGATGGTGGTGCGCCCCCGGCCCGCGGGGTCGCCGCCGCCCCTCTTGGTCGTACTGCTCTTCCCCACCGCCTCGTCCGGGGACTCCTTCGAGAGAGTCTCCTGAGGCCGGTTCCGCTGTCCGGTGTCGGTCATCGCCGTCTGTCCCTTTCGAAAGGGGATCTACTCCTTCGCCCACACTAAGTGCGGTTACGTCCTCGCGCGCCAGGGATGCGGCAGGCTGGGGCAATGACCGGTGACGGATGGACTGAGGCGGTTCGGCGGCAGCTCGGCCTGGGGCGAGTTCTCCCCTTGGGAGGTCCGGGCGACGGCTCCTGGCTGACCGAGGCGTGCGCGGGCGGGGTACTGCGCCATGCGGCGGAGCGGGTGAGCGGCGTACGGCTCGGCGCTCTGCGGGTGGCGCTCGCCGATCCGTCGAAGGCGTACGCCCCCTCCGTGCCCCCGCCGCCGAGCGGGCTGCCGCCGGGTCCGCTGCGGATCACGGCGGAGTTCGCGGCCGAGCCCACCGAGCCGCTTCCCGCGGCGGCGGCCCGGCTCCGGGCGG
>NZ_BAAAUG010000051.1:0-33868 GCF_039533825.1 Streptomyces rectiviolaceus | reverse complement strand
GAGCTGCGCGAGGCCACGGCCGCCTGTTTCGCGGCGGCGGCGGACGCGCTGCCCCGGATGGGCGCGAGCGCCGAGGTCCAGGAAGCCGTCGCCGCGTACGCCGAGCGGTATGTCGCGCGGGGCCGCTGCCCGGCGGACGACCTGCTCGACGGGCACCTGGACGGCCATCACTACGACCACGAGCACGAGAAGGGCATCCTCCGATGACCGGAACCGTCAGCGATCCCGATGCGCTTCGACAGCGCGCCCTGGCGGCGCTCCTCGCCGCCAGGGACCGCACCTCGCTCCTCACCACGTGCGTCGAGGAACCCGAACTGACCGCACAGCACTCGCCGTTGATGTCGCCGCTGGTCTGGGACCTGGCGCACATCGGCAATCAGGAAGAGATGTGGCTGCTGCGGGCGGTGGCGGGCCGTGATGCCATGCGGCCCGAGATCGACGGCCTGTACGACGCCTTCGAGCACCCCCGCTCCGAGCGGCCGAGCCTGCCGCTGCTGGCGCCCGCCGAGGCCCGCCGTTACGCGGCCGAGGTGCGGGGTCGCGCGCTTGACGTCCTTCAGAGCACGCCGTTCCGCGGTTCGCCGCTGACCGACGCGGGTTTCGCGTTCGGCATGATCGCGCAGCACGAACAGCAGCACGACGAGACGATGCTGATCACCCATCAGCTGCGCGCGGGCCCCACGGCGCTCACCGCGCCGGATCCCGCGCCCGCACCGCCGTTCGGCGGACCGTCCGAAGTCCTCGTGCCGGGCGGCCCGTTCACGATGGGCACGTCCACCGAACCGTGGGCCCTGGACAACGAACGTCCGGCGCACCACCGTCTGGTCCCGTCGTTCTACATCGACACGACGCCGGTGACCAACGCCGACTACGAGCGCTTCATCGCCGACGGCGGCTATGAGGAGCAGCGTTGGTGGGCCGCGGCGGGCTGGGACATGGTCCGCGGCAACGGTCTCTCGGCGCCGCTGTTCTGGCGCCGCGAGGGCGGCCAGTGGCTGCGCCGCCACTTCGGGACCGTCGAGGCAGTACCGCCCGACGAGCCGGTGCTGCACGTCAGTTGGTACGAGGCGGACGCGTACGCCCGCTGGGCGGGCCGACGGCTACCCAGCGAGGAGGAGTGGGAGAAGGCCGCCCGGCACGACCCGGCCACCGACCGCTCGATGCGCTACCCGTGGGGCGACGCGGACCCCACACCGGAGCGCGCGAACCTGGGCCAGCGCCATCTGCGCCCGGCCCCCGCGGGCAGCTATCCGGAGGGTGAATCACCGCTCGGCGTACGGCAGTTGATCGGCGACGTGTGGGAGTGGACGTCGAGCGACTTCCTGCCCTATCCGGGGTTCGCCGCCTTCCCCTACCGCGAGTACTCGGACGTCTTCTTCGGCGGTGACTACAAGGTGCTGCGCGGCGGGGCGTTCTCCGTGGACGAGGTGGCGTGCCGCGGCACGTTCCGCAACTGGGACCATCCGGTCCGGCGGCAGATCTTCTCCGGGTTCCGCACCGCCCGCGACGCGAACCCGACGGAGGCCCCCTGATGTGCCGCCATCTGGCCTTCCTCGGCCCCGAGGAGCCGCTCGGAAAGCTCCTCGTGGACCCCTTGCACAGCCTGTTCCGCCAGTCCTGGGCACCGAGGCAGCAGCGCTACGGCACGGTCAACGCCGATGGCTTCGGGGTGGGCTGGTACGCCGACGGCGATCCCGTGCCCGCCCGCTACCGCCGTGCCGGGCCGATCTGGGGCGACCAGTCCTTCGCGGACCTCGCCCGGGTCGTCCGGTCCGGAGCGATGCTCGCCGCGGTGCGCGACGCGACCGAGGCGGGCGCGGACGGGGAAGCGGCGGCGGCGCCGTTCGCCGCCGGGACCTGGCTGTTCAGCCACAACGGCGCGGTCACTGGCTGGCCACACTCGCTGGCCCCGGTGTCCCGGCTCCTGCCGCCCGCGGACCTCCTCTCCATGGAGGCGCGCTGCGACTCCGCGCTGGTGTGGGCGCTCGTCCTGCGCCGGCTGCGCAGCGGCGACGACGAGGGCCAGGCCCTCGCGGACACCGTGACCGAGGTCGCGGAGGCGGCCCCCGGATCACGCCTCAACCTCCTGCTCACCAACGGCGAGACGATCGCCGCGACCGCCTGGGGCGACACCCTCTGGTACCTCACCGAACCGGGCCGCCGCACCGTCGTGGCCTCCGAGCCCTACGACGACGATCCGCACTGGCGCCAGGTGCCCGACCGCACGCTGCTCGCCGCAAGCCGTACCGATGTCCTGCTGACCCCGCTCAAGGAGCCCACCGCGTGAGCCCGTTCCAGCTGACCCGCACCCTGCCCGTGGACGCCACCGACGCCGCTCTGCGCGCCGACGTCCTGCACGGCCTGACCCACACCCCCAAGACGCTGCCGCCCAAGTGGTTCTACGACGCGCGGGGCAGCGCGCTCTTCGACGAGATCACCACGCTCCCGGAGTACTACCCGACCCGCGCCGAGCGCGAGATCCTGCAGAACCGCGCCACGGAGATCGCCGGGGCGACGGGCGCGCGCACGCTGATCGAGCTGGGCTCGGGCTCCTCGGAGAAGACCCGGCACCTGATCGACGCCCTCCCCGGTCTGCACACGTACGTCCCGGTGGACGTGAGCGAGAGCGCGCTCACGGGCGCCGCGAACACCCTGATCGCCTCGCGCCCCTCCCTCAACGTGCACGCCCTGATCGCCGACTTCACCCGCGGCCTCGCCCTGCCGGGCACACCGGGCCCGCGTCTCGTCGCCTTCCTGGGCGGCACGATCGGCAACCTGCTGCCCGCGGAGCGCTCGGCGTTCCTGGCGTCGGTGCGCACCCTGCTCTCCCCCGGTGACGCGCTGCTGCTCGGCACGGACCTGGTGAAGGAGGAGTCGGTGCTCGTCTCGGCGTACGACGACGGGTCGGGCGTCACGGCCTCCTTCAACAAGAACGTCCTGTCCGTGATCAACCGCGAGCTGGGCGCGGACTTCGACCCCGACGCGTTCTCGCACGTGGCCGTCTGGGACCGCGAGCACGAGTGGATCGAGATGCGCCTGCGCTCCCTGGCCGCGCAGACGGTGAAGATCCCGGCACTCGACCTGGCGGTCGACTTCGACCGCCACGAGGAGATGCGCACGGAGATCTCGGCGAAGTTCCGGGAGGAGGGGGTGCGGTCCGAACTGGCCTCGGCGGACTTGAAGCTGACCCACTGGTGGACGGACGAGAGGGCACGGTTCGCGCTGTCGCTCAGCGTGGCGCGCTAGGGCTGTGGCCGCGCTGGGGGCCTGCGGGGCACTCACGGCCCACTGACGTCCAGCGCCCGCGTGATCCGGCGCGAGGCGGCCTTCGCCTGCGTCGCCGGGTCACTCCCACCGAGGACCTTCGACATGTACGCCTTGATGGGGTTGTCCGCCTCCACCTCCGCCCACTTCGGCGAGGCCGGCGTCGCCCGCCCCCTGGCCGCCCCCGCGGCCATCGCGGCGACCCCTTCCTCGCCGGAGACGGCGGAGGCCAGACTCGTCTTGTTCGGCACGTAGTTCATGGTCCTGGCCAGGTCCTTCTGCCACTTCTTGCCCGCGAGAGCCTCGATCACGGCGACCGCGCCCGGGCGGTCGTCCGTCTTCCCGCGCACCACGAGGTCGGATCCGCCGGTGAAGACGGCGCCCGGCTTCGCCGCCGTCTTGCCAGGGATCGGGAAGTAGCCGAGCTTCCCCTTCAGTTCGGGGTTCTCCTCCTCGATGGCCCGCGCCGTCCCGGGTACGGCGACGATCTGCGCCACGTCCCCCTCGGCGAACACCCCGGCCTGCGGCGGGTGCTCCTCGTCCGCGTCCGGCGGACCTTCTCCGAGCTCCTGCAACTGGCGGTAGAACTCCATGCCCCGCAGCGCCGCGGGTGTGTGCAGGCTGCCCTCCCACACGCCTCGCGACCCCTTGGCCTCCGTGGCCAGCTCGCCGCCCTCGTCCCAGATGAAGCCGGCCAGGGTGTACCAGTCCTGGCCCGCCAGGTAGATCCCCTGGTTGCCGCCGGAGTTGAGCCGCTCCGTGTCGGCGATCCACTGCGCGCGCGTCTTCGGCGGCTGCTCGATCCCGGCCTGCGCGAAGAGGTCCTTGTTGTAGATGACGACGCGGTTGGCGGCGTACCAAGGGATGCCGTACTGGCCGCCGTTGTAGCGTCCGGGCTCGGCCAGACCTGGCAGCCAGTCCTTCATGCCGAGGTCGCGCGCGGACTCCAGCGTGAGGTCGTAGAGCCCGCCCTCGTCGACGTACTGCGCGACCTGGGTGTTGCCGACCTCGATGACATCGGGCCCGTCATCGGCCTTGAGCACGGCCTTGACCTTGTCGCCGATGCCGGTCCACTCCTGGAGACGTATCTCCAGGTCGATGTCGCCGCTCCGCTTCTCGAAGTCCGTGGTGAACCGCTTGATGAACTCCGCCGACGCGCTGCCCCGCATGAGCCACACGGTGACGGTCCGCTTCTCCTCTTCCCCGCCCGGCAGGACGCCGCATCCGGGGAGCAGCGCGGTGGCTGCGAGGGCGAGGGACACGGACAGGGCGACGCGGCGGTGCGGTTTCACGTGGGTCACTTTCTTCCTGCGGACAGGGGAAGGTCGGCCCGACGTGGGGGTGAGCTGGTGGCTCGAACGGGTACGGCTGGATTTTGGTCTGTACCAATGGGTCGGTCAAGGGGGAACGGCTCGGGGATCGGAGATTCCGGAGCCGTTCCCGGGCGGGATCAGCTTCCGGGGACGGTGTCCTCGAACGCGGTGCCCGCACTGCGGTAGGCGCTGACCTGCGCCTTCACCTGATCCGGGGTGAGGGCCTCGTCCTTGACGTGCAGGACGTAGTCGACCTCCTGGTCGTAGGCGCGCGGAGTGGTGCTCGACTGCCCGGCCAGGTCGATGAGCCACTGGTTGAAGTTGATGGACATGGGCCGCTCCGGCAGGTACTTGGCGTCGTGGGTGGCGAACAGCTGCCCGTCGACGTAGTACTTGATGGTGCTGTCGTCGATGGTGAACACCACGTCGTGCCAGCCCGCGTAGCTCTGCCGCACCTCGGTGTGCTGGTTGACCGCCTCCCACGGCTCCGGGTCGAAGGTCTCCCAGGACGTGGTGTAGAGGATGTTGCCCGCCTCGCCCCAGCCGCCGTTGGGCAGATACTCGAAGTCGTACTCGGAGTAGTCGTCCGCCATCGGGGCCTTGAGGTCGTTGATGGAGAAGAACGCCTGCACGAGACGGTCCCCGTCGGGGCCCGACCGGGGCGCGTCGGCGTACTTCACGCGGGCCGCGTAGGTGCCGTTCTTGAACTTGACCGCCTTGGTGAGGATCTCCGTCTGCTCCGTCGACTCGCCCGTGCCCGCGGTCGATGTCTCCAGGTTCATGACGGAGTTGCCGTCGGCGGCCCGGAAGGTGATGTTCTCGGGCACCCAGGAGGCCCCGGGGACTCCGGGGCCGCCCGCGTTGGAGCGGATGCTCCAGCCGTGCTCGGAGATCTTCGGGTCGGTGTGGCCGGTGTAGCTGAAGTCGTCGAAGAGCGCGGGGGCGGCGACGGTCGCCGTGCCGCCGACGTCGGGCGCGGCGGACGCGGGCAGTGCGGCCAGCCCGGCGAGGCCGAGCCCCGCCGCCGCAGCGACCGCGATAGCCGTACGCACTCGGAAGGTCACGCTGGAGCGGTGTCGGTTCATCGACCTGATTCCTTTCGGAATGCCGGGAGCGCTCACCGCTCCCGGCGTGGGGGGAGGTGCGGTACAACGACACACGTGGCTTTACCAATTGGTAAGGTGACCACTCGCGAGGACTGAAGGTGGCATAGACCACTGGGGGCGTCAAGTCCCCTTGCGCGAAGGGCTGTTGCGCGTTGTCGACGACTCGGGAAGGGTGTCCGCATCCATGGACCAGCAGGGCACATCCGGCGGGGGCACATCCGGCGGCGTACTCAAGCGGGAGCGCGTACGCGAGGTCCTGCTCGATCTGATCGAGACCCGCAGCCCCGGCGACGCGATCCCCTCCGAGCGCACGCTCTGCACCCAACTGGGCGTCTCCCGGCCGACGTTGCGCGCCGCCGTCGACACGCTGGTGGCCTCGGGGCTACTGGTGCGCGAACACGGCCGCGGCATGTTCGTGGCCCCCGCCAAGGTCACCCAGGAGCTGGCGCCGGGCAGCCGTCCGCTCACCGTCCCGCGCGCCGCAGGCCACTGGTCGAGCCGCGTCCTGGAGTTCAGCACGGTCCGGGCCGGGGCGCGGGTCGGCCGCAGGCTCCGGATCTCGCCCGCCGCCGAGCTCGTGTACGTGGTGCGGCTGCGCCTGGTCGACGGTGAGCCCATCGCCCTGGAGCATCTGCACATCCCGGCCGCTCTCGCCCCGGGGCTCACCCCCGCGCAGGTGGAGTCCGGCTTCTACGCCCACCTCCGCGAGGCCCGCGGCATCCGCCCCGCGCACGCCGCGCAGTCCATCGAGCCCACGGTCCTGACGGAGGACGAGGCGGCGCTGCTCGGCGTGCCCGTGCTCTCCCCCGCCCTGCTCTTCGACCGGATCACCACGGACACCGAGGACCGCCCCGTCGAGTACGTACGCTCCCTCTACCGCGGCGACCGCTACCGCATCGTCTCGCGGCTAGAACTGGACGGCGGCGCCGAGCACCCCGCGCCCACCGCCTCGCGCACCGCCGCGTGGTGGGGCACCGTGGAGTGACGTCACCCCACAGCGGTGAGGTCACCACACGGCGGAGAGGAACATCCTGATGTCCGACCACACCTACCGGGTCACCGAGATCGTCGGCACCTCGCACGAGGGCGTCGACCAGGCCATCCGCAACGGCATCGCCCGCGCATCGCAGACGCTGCGCTCGCTGGACTGGTTCGAGGTCACCCAGGTGCGCGGCCACATCGAGAACGGCGAGATCGAGCACTACCAGGTGTGCCTGAAGGTCGGGTTCCGCCTTGAGGACGGCGACAGCGCCTGACGCCGACGCCGGGCGGTCACGTCCGCCCCTCACGCTCCTGCGCGTCCTTCAGCTCGGCGGACGTGCTCGCCCAGCGCGCCCGTACGACCTTGAAGCCCGCCCGCTCGGCCTCGTCGCACACCAGCTCGTCGTCGTCCACCAGCATCCGGACCTCGCGGGACCCGGAGATCTTCTGGAGTATCTCCAGCTTGGTGCGGCGGGCGGGCCGCCGGTCGTCGTTGCGGCGCATCCAGATCCGCCCCTCGGGAAGGCCCTGCGCCGCGAGCCACGCCACGGTGTCCTTGCGGCACCGCTCGGGCCTGCCCGTGAGGTAGACGACCTCGCACTCCCGCGTGCTCCGTAGGACGAGAGCCACGCCCTGCTCCAGCGGCGGGTCGCCCGGGGCCGCCGCGAAGAAGGCGGTCCAGTCGCGCGGCCTGCGCTCCAGGAAGCGCTGGCGGTGCGCGGTGTCCGCGAGGGTGCCGTCCAGATCGAATACGGCCAGTGGCCTGCTGTCTTCCGTCACGCGCCCAGCGTAGGCAACGGCGTGTGAGGCGTCTAAGGCCGCGCCCCTCGGTACGTTCTGCCCCCGCGGCGCGGCAGTGCGGTTGCCGCGTCGCCAGGAGGCGCGATCGTCTCGGCGGCCAGGTGCAACTCCGCCCTGACCGTCGCGGACGACAGGTCAAGGCCCAGGACGTGGCCGCACTTGTTCAGCCAGGCGGTGAGCGTGGCGCGGTGCAATCCCAGCTCAGTTGCGGCGGGAGCGGTCCGGCCACGCTGCCCGAGCCAGCACCGCAGTGCGGTGCGCAGTCGCGTGTCCAGCGGTTCGAGCAGGGCGGACGCCCAGCGGTCCGCTTGCCCGGGGTCGAGCAGTTCAGGGGGCAGCGGCGATGCGGGAAGGCGTACGGACGAGGCAACCGGCTCAGGTGGTGCGGGGGCTCGCAGGGCCAGAAGGAGCTGCGCCTGGACGGTGGGGCTGTCAAGGTCGGCCGCGAGCAGAGCGCTGATGCCGCGCAGGCGTGAGCGGACCGTGCCCTCTGACACGTCGAGGGCGTGTGCCGCGGCCTGGGCCGAGCCGGACCGCAGCCAGGCCTCAAGCGTGCGGCGCTGCTCGCGGTCGAAGGGCTGGAGGACGGCCGCGGACCATGCGGCGAGCCGGTCCACGGGCAGGACACGGAGCAGTCCGTGTGCCCCGAGGCCGGCCACGGGGACGAGGCAGCCGGTGGCCGCGCTGTTCCGCGCGGTCCCGGCCTCGGCCCACGCGGTGGGAATCATGTCCAGTGGCGCTGGGTCAGCGGCTCCTCCGGTCAGCTGGTACCGCTCCGCGATCCGGGTCAGGAGCGAGAGCGTCGGGCCGTGGTCCTCCTGGGGACCGTGAAGGGCGACGACGACCAGTTCCCTCCCGTCCAGGCTTCCCCCTCCCAGGCTTCTCCCGTCCAGGCTGACCAGCATGCGGGTGTCGCCGAGGGACGTGCCGGGCTGCGCCGCTCGCCACAGGGCCTGGTGAGCGGCGGGTGCGCTGCTCCCGGTGAGCCGGTACACCGTGGCGTGCGTCGCTCGCGTCGCGTGCGCGGCAGCGCCGCCACCGAGCACGTCGGCGGCAAGGCGATGATGACCGCGCAGCAGGAGGTGCAGCGCGGCGGTGTGCAGCCGCTGCTCGGCGCCTCGCGTCTCCTCCGCCTGACGCGCCCGCACCAGCAGCAGATCGGCGGTCATCCGCGCGATCAGGGCGACGCGCGGTGCGGGCGTCGCTTCACCGGGGCCGAGGACGACGACGGCATCGGGGACCTGCTGGACGGTGAGGTGCGGATGAGCCCGGGGGTGCGCGGCGGCCCGCACCCCCGCGGGCCCGGCGGTGTGCGGGTGGCTGTGGACGGCGCCTGCCACGGGGTTCACCAAGGCGGCCCAGCCGTCGGCCAGGGTGGCGGCCTCGGCGATCAGCGCGGCGCCGGAGCGGCCCGCCGCGTGCGTGAGCCGTCGCGCGACTTCGTACGTCGTGTCCTCGACGGGAGAGGCGGAAGCGGGCCCCGCGCGGTGCTGCGCGCGGCCCGCCCTGCTCGTCGTCACGGAATCCGTGCGACGGCGCCCCATCCGGCCCGCTCGGTGGTGCGGTCCGTATTGGCGTCGGGTCGCCAGTTGGGCCAGGAGACGAAGCCGGGCTCGACGAGCTCAAGGCCCTCGAAGAAGGCGATCGTCACCTCCGGCTCGCGGAAGATGTAGGGAATGGCGCCGGAGTTGTTGTACTCCTCCTGCACCTTGCGGTGTTCTTCGTCCGAGGCGGTGGAGTGGCTCAGGGCCAGGTAGCTCCCCGAGGGAAGCCGCTCCACCAGGCGACGCACGAGAGACAGGGCGTCGTCCCAGTCCACGATGTGGCCGAGGACGTCATTGATCACCAGGGCGACGGGCTGGGTCAGGTCCAAGGTCTCGGCCGCGCCCCGCAGGACCGTGTCCGTGTCGCGCATGTCCGCGAGCACATAGGCGGTGGCGCCCTCGGGGGTGCTCGTACGCATGGCGTGCACGTGCAGCAGGACGAGCGGGTCGTGGTCGACGTACACGATCCGGGATTCGGGGGCGATGCGCTGGGCGACCTCGTGGGTGTTGTCGGCCGTCGGTAATCCGGCGCCCAGGTCGAGGAACTGGCGGATCTTGGCGTCCCGTGCCAGATGGCTGACGGTGCGCCGCAGGAAGTCCCGTGACTCACGGGCGAATTGCTCGATCAGCGGGTACTTGTCGCGGTACGCGTCACCGGCCTGCTGGTCGGCTGGGAAGTTGTCCTTGCCGCCCAGCCAGTAGTTCCAGACGCGCGCGCTGTGGGCGACGGTCGTGTCTATCTCCGGGGGCAGTTTCGTCGGTTCGGTCACGCCAGTTCCTCTTTCGACTTGTGGGGGTGGGACGCGGCGGTGCAGGAATAGTCGAGGAGCATGAGGTAGGCCGTCACGGTCTCGTGTGCGTCCCAGACGTCGGCCGTGCCGGGCAGGCCTCCCTCCCGGACCACGTGGTCGGAGATCTCCGGTACCTCGACCCGGTACACGGTCAGCGGCGGTTTGCCGGTCATGGCGTGCGCGGGCCCGTCGAGCGGATGGATCTGCAAGGTCACCTCGGGACGCTCAGCCGCGGATCTGAGCCACTTCCGCTGCCCGGCCATGGTCTCCGCGTCCCCTACGCGCGTATGCAGAGCCGCGGCCGACATCAGGGCCCAGACGCGCGTCTGCTGGGCGCGCAGGCGGTCTTGACGCTCCATCAGGAAATCGGTACGCCGGCCCTTGTCCGCAGGGGACAGGTCCGGGCGCAGGACGTCGTCGACGGCACGGGCATAGGCCGGGGTACGCAGCAGGGCGGGGACGAGCGAAGGGTGCCAGGTCCGGATGATGCTGGCCGCGGACTCCACGCTCATCAGGTCCAGCTGCCATGAATCCATGACGGCACGCCACGGATGCCACCACCCGGGACGGTTGGCCGCCGCCAGTTTCCCGAGGAATTCCCCGGTCTCCGCCGGACCCGCGCCGTACAGCGAAAGAAGCGTGGAGACCTGACCCGCGTCCAGAGATGTCTGGGCCTGCTCGATACGGCGGACGGTCGCGGGGTGGGCGCCGAGAGTGTCGGCGGCCTCCTTGAAACTGAGCCCCGCCGACTCACGCAGAGTTTTCAGCCGGGTGGCCAGAACAAGGTGCGCGACGGTCCTGCCGGATCGTTCGCGAGCCACAAACACCTCCCCCCTTCCGGCACTTACCGCACTTCCCGCAACTTGTGGATCGTGCACACTCTGTACCTTGCAATCGATGCGCGCAACCCTTTGTATGTTCCTATTCCCTATGGCGAAAGCCACGGACCGGCCCGAGAGAAGGAATGATCAACTATCCGTGAGGACACGTAAGTTGAAATCAAAAATAGGGCGCCCGGTTCACGCGGGACTGCCGCCGGGAGACGAACGATTCCTTCAGCGAATTCACGACTTTTTCCACTTGTTGAACGGCGAATGGCATTGGGACATCCTCGTGGCTCTGCATGACGGGCCACTGAGGTACACGGAATTACTGAATACGGTTCGCGCGCGGACCCCCGTCAGCAACTGGCCCGGAAACGCTCACCATTTCCTCCAGGAGGACATGCTGAGCCGGACCCTGCAGCGCCTCACGCAGGGAGAACTCATCGAACGCGAACGTTCGATGGGCTTCCCGTACGCCACGACGTACCGCCTCGCCCCGGCTGCCAGGGAACTCCTGACGGTCATGGCACCCGCCGCCGAGTGGACGGAGGCACATTCCGCTCTCGTGGTCCGTGTCCAGGGGATGCGACAGAGGGTGCCCGAGGAGTAGCCGGCTCCGTCCTCCACGGCGAGCAGAATCACTTTGCCCGCCGCCCGCACGTGACGGATCATGGAGACCACAGAGGAGATCAGAACGCGATCCCCACCCGGCGAAGGGATCTCGTATGGCAGCGACCCGGTTCTCCGTCCTCGACCGTTCCCGCACCCGCGAGGGGCACGAGGGCCCCGAGGCCCTGCGTGACACCGTGCGCCTGGCCAAGGAGCTCGAAGGGCTCGGGTATCACAGGTTCTGGGTGTCCGAGCACCACGCGGTGCCGGGCGTCGCGGGCTCCGCGCCGACCGTACTCGCCGCCGCGGTCGCCGCCGCGACACACACCATCCGGGTCGGCACGGGCGGCGTGATGCTGCCGAACCATCAACCCCTCATCGTCGCCGAACAGTTCGGGGTCCTCGAAGCGCTCTTCCCCGGGCGCATCGACATGGGGCTCGGCCGCTCGGTCGGCTTCACCGACGGGGTGCGCAAGGCGCTCGGCCGCGACAAGCACGACGCCGATGACTTCGCCGCGCAGCTCACCGAGCTCCTCGGCTGGTTCCGCGGCTCGTCGGACACCGGAGCGCACGCCCGCCCCTCCGAGGGCCTGACCGTCCCGCCGTTCGTCCTGGCCATGGGCGAGGGCGCCACCATCGCGGCACAGGCCGGGCTCCCGATGGTCATCGGCGACCTCAGGAGCCGCGAGAAGATGCTGCGCGGCATCGAGCACTACCGCGCATCCTTCCGGCCGTCCGTCTGGTCGAGCGAGCCGTACGTCGTCGTCTCGGGCACCATCGCCGTCGCCGAGACCTCTGAGGATGCCCGCCGCCTGCTGATACCGGAGGCCTGGTCGATGGCGTACTCGCGCACCCACGGCACGTTCCCGCCGCTGCCTCCCGCCGAGCGCGTCGAGTCACCGGAGATGACGATGACCGAGAAGGAGCGCGGCTTCTACGAGTCCGGTCTCCTCGGCCACATCCACGGCACGGAGGAGCAGGTCGCCGACGAGCTCGAGACGCTGATCAAGGAGAGCGGGGCGCAAGAAGTGCTGGTCACGACCAGTACGTACGACCGCGATGGCCTTCTCGACTCCTTCCGGCGGCTGGCCCGGGTCGCGGGTCTCGCCGCGACCTAGAATCGTGGGGTTTGCCCCCGAGCCGCGTACGGAGTCCCCATGCACAGCCCCCACGATCCGTTCGTACGAGTCCGGGGTGCCCGCGAGCACAACCTCCGGGACGTCGACGTGGACATCCCGCGTGATGTCCTCGCCGTCTTCACCGGTGTCTCCGGCTCGGGGAAGTCCTCGCTCGCCTTCGGGACGATCTACGCCGAGGCGCAGCGCCGCTACTTCGAGTCCGTCGCCCCGTACGCCAGGCGGCTGATCCACCAGGTGGGGGCGCCGAAGGTCGGCGAGATCACCGGCCTGCCCCCGGCGGTCTCGCTCCAGCAGCGCCGCTCGGCGCCCACGTCCCGCTCATCGGTGGGCACGGTCACCAACCTCTCGAACTCGCTGCGCATGCTGTTCTCCCGCGCCGGGAGCTATCCCGAGGGCGCCGAGCGGCTCGACTCGGACGCCTTCTCGCCGAACACGGCCGCCGGGGCCTGCCCGAAATGCCATGGCCTGGGCCGCGTGCACCGCACGACCGAGGAACTCCTGGTCCCCGATCCGTCCCTCTCCATCCGCGAGGGCGCCATCGCCGCCTGGCCCGGTGCCTGGCAGGGCAAGAACCTCCGCGACGTCCTGGACGCCCTGGAGTACGACGTCGACCGGCCCTGGCGCGAGCTGGCGCAGGCCGACCGGGACTGGATCCTGTTCACGGACGAGCAGCCGGTGGTGACGGTGCACCCGGTGCGCGAGGCCGGTCGCATCCATCGCCCCTACCAGGGCACGTACATGAGCGCCCGGCGTTATGTGATGAAGACGTTCTCGGATTCCAAGAGCCAGCCGCTGCGCGCCAAGGCCGAGCGGTTCCTTGCGAGCGCCGACTGCCCGGCGTGCGGCGGCAGCAGGCTGCGCCCGGAGGCGATGGCGGTCACGTTCGCGGGCCGCACGATCGCCGATCTCGCCGCGCTGCCCCTGTCGGAACTGGCCAAATCCCTGGAGAGCGGCACGGGTTCGGAAGCGGCCCGTGTCCTGTCCGACGATCTCCTTGCCCGCATCGCGACCATCACCGAGCTGGGCCTCGGCTATCTCAGCCCGGACCGCGCCACACCCACGCTCTCCACGGGGGAACTCCAACGCCTGCGTCTGGCGACCCAGTTGCGCTCCGGGCTCTTCGGCGTCGTGTACGTCCTGGACGAGCCGTCGGCCGGTCTGCACCCGGCGGACACGGAGTCCCTGCTCACCGTCCTCGACCGGCTCAAGGCCGCGGGCAACTCGGTCTTCGTCGTGGAGCACCATCTCGATGTCATGCGCCACGCGGACTGGCTGGTCGACGTGGGCCCGGACGCCGGTGAGCACGGCGGTCAGGTGCTGCACAGCGGCCCGGTGGCTGATCTGGCGAGCGTCACGGAGTCCGCGACGGCGCGTTTCCTCTTCGACCACGAGCCCGCTCCGGTACGCCAGGTGCGCGCCCCGCGCGGCTGGCTGAAGGTCGGCCCCGTGAGCCGGCACAACCTGCGCGACGTGACGGCCGAGTTCCCGCTCGGTGCCTTCACCGCGGTCACCGGCGTCTCCGGTTCGGGCAAGTCCACGCTCATCGGCGAGGTCACCGAGGACCTTGACGGCGTGGGGCGTCTGGTGAGCGTCGACCAGAAGCCGATCGGCCGCACGCCACGCTCCAACCTGGCCACCTACACGGGCCTCTTCGACGTCGTGCGCAAGGTCTTCGCGGCCACGGACGCGGCACGGACACGGGGTTACGGCGTGGGTCGCTTCTCCTTCAATGTCGCGGGCGGGCGGTGCGAGACCTGCCAGGGCGAGGGGTTCGTGAGCGTGGAGCTGCTCTTCCTGCCCAGTACGTACGCGCCGTGCCCCGACTGCGGGGGCGCTCGCTACAACCCCGAGACTCTCGAAGTGGCGTACCACGGACGGAACATCGCGGAGGTGCTCGACATGACGGTGGAGTCGGCCGCGGAGTTCTTCGCGGACACCCCTGCCGTCGCCCGCAGCCTGCGGACCCTCCTCGACGTGGGTCTCGGCTATCTGCGCCTCGGCCAGCCGGCGACGGAGCTGTCGGGCGGCGAGGCCCAACGCATCAAGCTGGCAAGCGAGTTGCAGCGCGTGCGGCGCGGCCACACGCTCTACCTCCTGGACGAGCCGACGACCGGACTCCACCCGGCCGACGTCGAGGTCCTGATGCGGCAGCTGCACGGCCTGGTCGACGCGGGCCACTCGGTGGTGGTCGTCGAGCACGACATGGCGGTGGTGGCGGGCGCGGACTGGGTGATCGACCTGGGGCCCGGCGGCGGTGACGAGGGTGGCCGCGTGGTCGCTTCGGGGCCGCCCGACGTGGTGGCGGGGGCCGAGGGGAGCCGGACGGCGCCGTATCTGGCGCGGGCGACGGCCAAGAGCCGGTGAGGTTGGTCCGCACCAACTCCTTGACGGCAACCGGGAGTCTGCCTTAAATCAAGTACTGAACAAAGCGCCGGGGCTGATCACTCGCCGCGTTCAGTTCTCGATGTCGAATTGTCATGCGCATGGCTCAGCAGTACGCACACCCCCACTCTTTCGCCACCCCCACGTGAAGCGATGTGATGACAGTGCACACCTCTTGGCGCCGCCGTGCGGCGCTCTCCACGGTCGCCCTGGCCTGCTGCGCCTCGGCCCTGGCCGGGCTGCCCGCCGGAGCATCGGCGGCCCCCTCCCCCACCGGTTCCTCGGCCAAGTCCGCCGCGGCCGCCACCTTCACCGACGACTTCAACGGCGCCGCGGGCTCCGCGGTCGACGGCGGCAAATGGCAGATCGAGACCGGCGACAACGTCAACAACCACGAGCGGCAGTACTACACCTCGGGCAACAACAACGCCGCCCTCGACGGCCAGGGCAACCTGGTCATCACCGCGCGCAAGGAGAACCCCGGCAACTACCAGTGCTGGTACGGCAAGTGCGAGTACACCTCGGCCCGGCTCAACACCTCGGGCAAGTTCACGCAGACGTACGGCCATGTCGAGGCCCGGATGAAGGTGCCAAAGGGGCAGGGCATGTGGCCCGCGTTCTGGATGCTCGGCGCCGACATCGGCAGCGTGGGCTGGCCCCAGAGCGGTGAGATCGACGTGATGGAGAACGTCGGCTTCGAACCCGGCACCGTCCACGGCACGCTGCACGGCCCCGGCTACTCGGGCTCGGGCGGCATCGGCGCGGGCTACACGCTGCCCGGCGGCGAGGCGTTCGCGGACAAGTTCCACACCTTCGCCGTGGACTGGTCACCGAACAAGGTCACGTGGTCCGTGGACGGCAACGTCTATCAGACCCGCACCCCGGCCGACCTGGGCGGCAAGCAGTGGGTCTTCGACAAGCCGTTCTTCCTGATCCTCAACCTCGCGGTCGGCGGATACTGGCCCGGTGACCCGGACGGCAGCACGAGCTTCCCGCAACAGCTCGTCGTCGACTATGTCCACGTGACCACCAACGACTAGCGGGCACACGCTAGTTGAGGCGCGCCAGCAGGTGCGCGGCCTCGCGGGTCGCCGGATACAGGTCCAGATAGAGCCCGTAGAGCTGGTCGTAGACGGCCGAGGTGGTGGCATCCGGTGCGACCACCTCGACCGTCGGGTTCCAGTGCGCGATGTCGCCCGGCTCCGCGAGCCCGGCGCCGACCGCGGCGAGGAACGCGTCGCCGTACGCGGCGCCGATGGTGTGGCGCGGCAGGTGCTGCTCCCGCCCGGTCACGTCGGAGACGATCCGGGTCCACAGCGCACGGGCGCCACCGCCGACCGCGACCAGGCGTTCGGCGGTGGCGCCCGCCTCGGTCATGGCGGCGAGATTGTGCCGGACGCCGTACGCGGTGGCCTCCAGGGCTGCCCGATAGAGGTGGCCGCGACCGTGCCGCAGCGTCAGACCGTGGACCAGGCCCCGCGCGTCGGGGTCGAAGAGCGGGGTGCGCTCCCCCGCGAAGTACGGAAGCATCAGCAGACCCTCGGCCCCGGGCGGCAACGCACCGGCCTCCGTGATCAGTTGCTCGTACGAAGTGCCGGTGAGGTCACGCAGCCACCCGGTGACCGCGCCCGAAGTCGCCATTCCGGCGGCCAGGCAGTACGTGCCGGGGAACGCGCCCGCCGTGCCCCACAGATGCGGGCTGGTCAGTGGCTCCGGCAGGATGCCGACCAGGAACATCGTCGTGCCGTACATGAGCATGAGGTCGCCGGGGGCGGCGACACCGACACCGGCCGCCTCGGCCCAGGCGTCGACCGTGCCCGCGACGACGGGAGTACCCGCCGGGAGACCGGTGAGCGCCTCGGCCTCCGGGGTCACGGCGCCGACGACGTCGGAGGGCCAGACAAGCTCGGGCCACTGGAGGCCCGGCGCGATCTCCTCGCAACGCTCGTCCATCCAGGCGCGGGCGGCCAGGTCGTACAGCGGAGTGCACTGACTCGCCGAGTGGTGGTCGAGGACGTACCGGCCGGTGAGGCGGTGCACGAGGTACGAACTGGCCATGTACCAGCGGCGGGTGAGCCGGTAGGCCGCAGGTTCGTGGCGGCGCAGCCACGCGAGCTTCGGGCCGATCGCCTGGCTGGTCAGGGGCGAGCCACAGCGGCGGATGATCTCGTCGGGGCCGTAGCGCTCGTTCTGCTCGGCGATCTCGGCGCCGGCCCGGGTGTCGACGCCGTACAGGATCGCCGGGCGGACCGGGGTGCCCTTCTCGTCGACGGGGAGCAGACACGGGCCGATGCCGCTGACGCCGACCGCGGCGAGCGAATCGCCTGCGGGCAGCCCGGCGAGCAACTTCCGTGTCAGCAGACGGAATTCGGCCCACCACACGCCCTCCGCGTCGTGCTCGAACCAGCCGGGGTGCGGCGTGGACGTCGCGTGCTCGCGCTGTGCCTGGGCGACGAGCGTGCCGTCGGGGCGGACGAGGACGCCCTTGGAGGAGGACGTCCCGATGTCGACGCCGAGCAGCAGACCGGCGCGGGGCGCGGTGGCAGAGGTGGCAGTGTTCGCAGAGGTCATGGCTACGGGACGATCGAGTCCACGTAGCCGCCGTCCACCCGGATCGCGCCGCCCGTCGTGGCGGAGGCCAGCGGGGAGCTGAGGTAGACCACCATGTGCGCGATCTCCTCCGGCTCGATGAGCCGCTGGATCAGGGACTGCGGGCGGTGCTTCACCATGAACTCCCGCTGCGCCTCGTCCCAGGGCAGGGAGGAGTCCACCAGCTCGTACACGAAGTCCTCCACGCCGCCGGTGTGAGTGGGGCCCGCGATCACGGAGTTGACGGTCACGCCCGACCCGGCGGCCTCCTTCGCGAAGCCACGGGAGACCGCGAGGAGCGCGGTCTTCGACGTGCCATAGTGGATCATCTCGGCGGGGATGACGAGCGCGGAGTCGCTCGCGATGTTCTGGATCCGGCCCCAGGAGCGGTCCTTCATGCCGGGCAGATAGTGCCGGATCATGCGGACGGCGGTCAGTACGTTGACCTCGAAGTAGCGGCGCCATTCGTCGTCGCTGATGTCGAGGGCCGGTGCCGCACCGAAGATGCCCAGGTTGTTGATGAGGATGTCCGCCCGAGGAACGGCGGCGAAGACCTGCGCGGCGCCTTCGTCGGTGGAGATGTCACCGGGGGCCGGGAGGAACTCGGCACCGCCGTGCTCCTCCTTCAGCCGCTCGACGGCCTTGTCGACGGAGGCGGCGGACCGTCCGTTGACGGCCACCCGGGCGCCCGCCCTGGCCAGGCCGACCGCGATGGCCGCCCCGATTCCCTGGGTCGATCCGGTGACGAGGGCGGTCTTGCCGGAGAGATCGACGAGCATGCTGCGTACCTCCTGCTGCGCTGCGACTGGGTGGCCCCCCGAGCGTGGCCCCCGCCTTGTCCCCCACTGCCCAGTAGATCACTCCGGAGGGCTCAACCATGCGACTTCCGGTAGGCGGTCGGGGTCACTCCCACCTCCCTTCGGAAGATCGTCCGGAAATTGGCGGCCGAGCCGAACCCCGTCGCCCCGGCGATCCTCTCGACGGACCAGTCCGAGGCCTCCAGGAGTCGGCGCGCATGGAGAATCCGCTGGAGGGCGACCCACTGCATGGGAGGCAGCCCCGTCTCGCGCACGAAACGACGGATGAGCGTTCGTCGCGAAAGGAGGCTGTGGCCGGCCAGCTGCTGCACGGTGATCGAGGTGCCCAGGTTGTCGAGCACCCACTCCCGTGTCGCCCGCAGGCTGTCGCGAGGAGGGGTGGGGACGTCCCTGTACTGCGGCTCGTTCGCGCCACGAGCGGAGGAGAAGACGAGCTCCTTCGCCACGCCGTCCGCGGCGGTGGCGCCGAAATCCCTCTCGACGACATGGAGACACGCGTCCATTCCGGCACCGCCGCCCGCGCACGTGAGAATCGCCCCGTCCTCGACGAACAGCCGGTTGTCGACGACGTCCACGCATGGATACGCCAGACGGAGTTCATCGGTGTGGTGCCAGTGCGTCGTGGCCGACTTCTCATTCAGGATTCCGCAGGCCGCGAGCGCGAACACACCCGTGCAGATGGCCACGACACGGGCACCCCGCTCGACGGCGATCCGCAGCGCTTTCAGGTATTCGTCCGGGACCGGGACGTGCGGGTCCTCATAGCCGGGTACGACGACGATGTCGGCGGACTCCACATCGGCGAGCGGCGCCCCGCCACTCACGTCTCCGCGCACGACGACCCGATAGCCCGGGTGCCGCCCGAAGACATGCTCAGGGATGCTGACGTCCAGCGCGTACACGCGCGGCATCGCCAGGATCGCGACGGTTGTCACGCCCTCTTCGGATCGCAAGCGAGCCCCCTGTCCCCATGCCGTCGTGGCCCTCTTCCCCGGCCTTGGCACGATCCTTGCTGTCAGTGGCACAACCGATCCTGGTCCGCCCCGAACCGGCTCCCTAGCGTCTGAGACGTACCGACGGAATGCACTTTCTTGATGATCGGAACGCCATGAATGACGCACGTGAAGTGGAAAACTTCCGAGTCCCGTGGGAAGAAAGCTATGGGTACGTTCAAGCGGTCAAGCGCGGCGACACCATCTACCTCTCCGGCCAAGTGGCACACAAGGGAACGGAAGTTGTCGCTCCCGCCCCCGTCAATGATGCCGGACGCGTCACCGACTTCTCCCCCATGGGCGATCAGTTGCGCCAGTGCTATGCCAACGCGGCGGAACTGCTCGGCCGCTACGGCGCATCGCTGGACGACGTGGTCGAAGAAGTCATCTACGCCCTGGATGTCGACGCGGCCGACGCCGCCGCGGGGCCGGTCCGCAAGGAAGCCTACGGGCGGCCTGACCCCCAAGTGGCGAGCACCATGGTCGGCACCCCGCGTCTTGCTTTCCCGGAGCTGCTTGTCGAGGTCAAGTTCATCGCCCGGGTCTGACGGGCGGCCGCGCGGGCCCCGGGCGGCACGCCCCCGGGGCCCGCAGGCACTCACGCGGCGAGGGTCTGCTTCAGGGCGGCGAGGCCGTTGCTGAAGATGCCGTGGAACAGGGCGACGACCTCGTCGTCGCCGACACCCACCGGCGTGAAGACGCCGGACCACTCCACGCGGGACGCGTCCTGACCGGGCACCTCGTGCACCGAGAGGGTGGCCACGTAGTCGGTGGCGGGGAAGGGGGCCTGCAGGATGGAGTAGCTGTAGGTGCGAGCCTTCTCGTCGAAGGTCAGGAGGCGCTCGATGATGACGCCGCCGTCCTCGCTCTTGAGGCTGCGTACGCGGCCGCCCTCGCTGGATTCGCTGGAGGGGATGAACGGAAGCCAGTCGGGCAGCGAGTCGAAGCCGCCGACGAGCTGCCAGACACGGTCGGCCGGTACGGCGATCTCGATGGTCGCGGAGGTGGAAGCCACGGTTTCTCCTTGAGAGAGGTACGGGTGAGGGGGCGGGGGCAGTTGACGGGTGGGGTCAGGCGGTGGGTATCGGCGCGTCGGCGGCGATCAGCTTCTCCTCGCGCAGGTCCGTCCAGAACGCGGCCGGGACCCTCTCACCGAGCGCGGCGACGTCCTCGGCGATGCGGCTCGGCCTGGTGGCCCCGGGGATCGCCGCCACCGTCGCCGGATGGGCGAGGGAGAACTGCAGGGCGGCGGCCTTGATGCCGACGCCGTGCCGCTCGGCGAGCGCCTTGATGCGCTCGACCTTGGCGATGATCTCCGCGGGCGCCTTCTGGTACTCGAAGTGCTGACCGCCCGCGAGAATGCCGGAGCTGTAGGGCCCGCCGACGACGATGTCGACCCCCTGGGCCTCGGCGGCCGGCAGCAGGCGCTGCAGGGCACGGTCGTGGTCGAGGAGGGTGTAGCGGCCGGCGAGGAGGAAGGCGTCGGGCTTCGGCTCGTCCAGGTCGAGGGTGAGCTCGAGCGGCTCCACGCGGTTGACGCCAAGGCCCCAGCCCTTGATGACACCCTCGTCGCGCAGCCGGTCCAGGGTGCGGAAAGCGCCCGTACGGGCCTGCTCATAGGCGGCCAGCCATTCGTCGCCGTAGAAGTCCTGCGCGACATCATGCACCCACACGATGTCGAGCCGGTCCGTCCTGAGCCGCTTCAGGCTGTCCTCGATGGAGCGGAGGGTGGCGTCGGCCGTGTAGTCGTTGACCATCTTGTTCGGACGGCCGTGCTCGAAGAGGCCGCCCTTTTCGCCGAGGTCGCGTGCGGCGGGGTCCTCGACCTCGTCGAGGATGACGCGGCCGACCTTCGTGCTCAGGACGTAGTCGTCGCGGGGGTGGCCCGCCAGGACGTCGCCGAGCCGGATCTCGGAGAGGCCCGCGCCGTAGAAGGGTGCGGTGTCGAAGTAGCGGATGCCCTGGTCCCAGGCGGCCTCGACGGTGGCAGCGGCCTCCTCGTCGGGGATGGCGCGGAACATGTTGCCGAGCGGGGCTGTGCCGAAGCCGAGCGCTCCGGGGAGGAGGGATGTGATGCTCATGAGGGGTCCTCGCGGTGGTGGATTCGCGGCGGTTCCGGGGGTGACCGGGTGATCCGTCGGCCTTGCGAGTTCGAGGTTAGGATCGATGCTTGAGACTGTCCAAGACTCGCTTGGACACACTTGAGTCCTCCGAGGTCTTACATGCTTGACCTGCGACAACTCCGCTATTTCGTGGCCGTCGCCGAGACGGAACACGTCGGCAGGGCGGCGGAAGCGCTGCACATCTCCCAGTCGCCGCTCAGCCGCCAGATAGCCCAGCTGGAGAAGCAGCTCGGCCTCGTCCTGTTCGAGCGCAGCCAGCAGCGCATCCGCCTCACATCCGACGGCCGGGTCTTCCTCAGCGAGGCCCGCGCCCTGCTGCGGCACGCGGACCGGCTCGAGAACCTCGGCCGTCGGCTCGGCCGCGGCGAGGAGGGCGGCCTGTGCATCGGATACGTGGGCGACGCCATGCACACCGGCGTCCTGCCGGGCGCGCTGCGCACCCTGCAGGAGGAGCGTCCCGGGATCCATGTCGCCCTCTACAGCCTCTCCGCGGCGGAGCAGTTCGAGGGCCTGCGACAGCGCAGCCTCGACATCGCCCTCGTCCAGGAGCCGCCGGCGCGGGACGACCCGGACCTCCTGGCCGCGCCCCTCCTCGAAGACCCGCTGCTGCTCGCGCTGCCGGAGCACCATCCGCTCGCCGCGCAGGCGGAGCTGGCGCCGGGCGACCTGGACGGTCAGGCGTGGATCGCGGTCGAGAACTCCCAGGACCCGGCCTGGCGTGACGCCTTCCTCGCCTCGTGCGTGGCATCGGGCTTCGCGCCGGACATCCGCCTCGACGCCGCCGAGCCGCTCACCGCGCTCGGCCTTGTCGCATCCGGCCTGGGTCTCGCGCTCATCCAGAAGAGCATGGTGCGCGGCACGACGGACGGCGTCGCCGTACGCGAACTGCCCTGGCACAAGGCGTCCGTTCACCTGTGGGCGGCCTGGCACGCCATCGATCTGCGGCCGGTGGTGGCATCCTTCCGCGAGACGGTCCTGGCGGCCGCCGCCCTCGACTGATCCGCTCCCATCAGTCCCAATACGCCTTCCGCAGCGATGACTTGGCCAGCTTGCCGGTGGGCGTCCGGGGCAGCGAATCCGCGAAGTCCACGGAACGCGGCGCCTTGTAGTGGGCGATGCGCTCCCGCACGAACTCGACCAGCTCACGCTCAAGTTCGGGCCCGGTGGCCACGCCGTCAGCCGGCTGCACCACCGCCTTGACGGCCTCTCCCATCTCCGCGTCCGGCACACCGATCACGGCGACGTCCGCGACCGCCGGATGCAGCACGAGACAGTCCTCGGCCTCCTGCGGGTAGACGTTCACGCCACCGGAGATGATCATGAATGCCTTGCGGTCGGTGAGGAAGAGATAGCCGTCCTCGTCGACGTGCCCGATGTCCCCCGTGGTGGTCCAGTTCGGATGCTCGGGGTGCTGGGCCTCGCGGGTGCGGATGTCGTCGTTGTGGTAGCGGAAGGGTGTCTCCTCGCGCTCGAAGTAGACGGTGCCGGTCGCGCCGCTCGGCAGCGGCTCGCCCGCCTCGTCGCAGATCCGCAGTTCGCCGAGGAAACCGTCCTTGCCCACGGAGCCGGGCTTGCGCAGCCATTCCTCGGGCGAGATGAACGTGATGCCGTTGCCCTCGGTCGAGGAGTAGTACTCGTACAGGACGGGTCCCCACCACTCCAGCATCCGCTGCTTGACCTCGACCGGGCAGGGTGCCGCCGCGTGAATGGCGATCTTCATCGACGACAGGTCGTGGCGTTCGCGCACCTCGGAAGGCAGCTTCAGCATCCGTACGAACATGGTCGGCACCCACTGGCTGTGCGTGACCCGATGGCGCTCGATGGCCCCCAGTGCGCCCTCCGCGTCGAAGGCGTCCATGAGGACGACCGTGCCGCCGAGCGCCGTGACGACTCCGCAGAAGCGCAGGGGCGCCGCGTGGTAGATCGGAGCGGGCGAGAGGTAGACGGTGTCCTCGCCGAAGCCGTACATGGCCTGGAAGATGAGCGTGTAGGTGCTCGGCTCCTCGCGCACGTCCCCCTCGGGCAGCGCGGGCTTGATGCCCTTGGGGCGGCCCGTGGTCCCGGAGGAGTAGAGCATGTCGGTGCCGCGCGGCTGGTGGGCGGGCGGGTCGGCGGACGCGGACTCCAGGGCCTTCTCGTACGTTCCGTCGTCGAGGCCGAGCTGGATCGGCGGCCCGCCCGCCAACTCCGTGACGGCGGCGCCCAGTTCGGCGAGCGATCCGGAGATGATGAGCGCCTTCGCGCCGCAGTCGCGGACGATGTAGGCCGCCTCGTCCGTCGAGAGGTGGTGATTGACGGCCGTGAGATAGAGGCCCGAGCGCAGCGCCGCCCAGTAGACCTCAAGGGCGCGCGGGTCGTTGTCGCTGAGCAGGGCGAAGTGGTCGCCCCGACGCAAGCCTGCGGCCCGCAGATGATCCGCGAGCCGCAGGGAGCGTTCTTCGAGTTGTCCGTAGGTGAGGGTCCGTGTGCCGTCAGCGGTGACGACGGCCGTCCTGGCGGGGTCGTACGCTCCCGGATGCATGCGCAGACGCTACGCGCCCCACAGGGGCGCGGGGAACGGCGCGACAAGCCACAACCGACCCGCAGCTCCCAACGGCCCCACGCGGTACCTAGCGGCTCACCTTCCGCGTGGCCCGCAACCACTCCTTGTTCATCGCGGAGATGGAAGGCAAGGGGATGCCCTTAGGACAAGCAGAGGCGCAGGCGCCAGTAAGCGTGCAGCCGCCGAAGCCCTCCTCGTCCATCTGCGCCACCATGTCGAGGACACGCGTCTCGCGCTCGGGCGCGCCCTGCGGCAGGACGCCCAGATGGTTGACCTTCGCCGAAGTGAACAGCATCGCCGAGCCGTTGGGGCAGGCCGCGACGCACGCCCCGCAGCCGATGCACTCGGCGTGCTCGAAGGCGAAGTCCGCGTCCGGCTTCGGCACGGGCGCCGCGTGGGCCTCGGGCGCCGCGCCGGTCGGGGCGCTGATGTAGCCGCCGGACTGGATGATCCGGTCGAAGGACGAGCGGTCCACGACCAGGTCCTTGACGACCGGGAAGGCGGCGGCGCGCCACGGTTCGATGTCGATCGTGTCGCCGTCCTCGAAGGACCGCATGTGCAGCTGACAGGTGGTGGTGCGCTCGGGCCCGTGCGCGTCGCCGTTGATGACGAGCGAGCACGCGCCGCAGATGCCCTCGCGGCAGTCGTGGTCGAAGGCGACGGGGTCGTCGCCCTTGACGATGAGCTCTTCGTTGAGGGTGTCCAGCATCTCCAGGAAGGACATGTCGGACGAGATGCCGTCCACCTCGTAGGTGGACATGGCGCCGTCGGCGTCGGCGTTCTGCTGGCGCCAGACGCGCAGGGTGAGCTTCATGCGTAGCTCCGCTGAGTGGGGTGGACGTACTCGAAGACGAGGTCTTCTTTATGAAGGGTGGGAGCCTCACCCGTGGCCGTGAACTCCCAGGCGGCGGCGTACGAGAACTCCTCGTCCACACGCGCCGCCTCGCCGTCCGGCGTCTGCGACTCCTCGCGGAAGTGGCCGCCGCAGGACTCGGCGCGGTGCAGGGCGTCGAGGCACATCAGCTCGGCGAGCTCCAGGTAGTCGACGATGCGGTTCGCCTTCTCCAGGGACTGGTTGAACTCCTCGCCGGTGCCGGGGACCTTGAGCCGGCGCCAGAACTCCTCGCGGATCTGCGGGATGCGCTCCAACGCCTTGCGCAGACCCGTCTCCGTACGGGCCATGCCGCAGAACTCCCACATCAGTTCGCCGAGTTCACGGTGGAAGGAGTCGGGGGTGCGGTCGCCGTCGACGGCGAGGAGCTTGGTGATGCGGTCAGCGGTCTCGTCCAACACCTCCCGCACGACGGGGTGTTCATCGGAGATCTCGTCGTGGTGCGGGTTGCGCGCGAGGTAGTCGTTGATCGTGGACGGCAGCACGAAGTAGCCGTCGGCGAGGCCCTGCATCAGGGCCGACGCGCCGAGCCGGTTCGCGCCGTGGTCGGAGAAGTTGGCCTCGCCGACCGCGAACAGGCCCGGGACGGTGGTCTGCAGGTCGTAGTCGACCCAGAGTCCGCCCATCGTGTAGTGCACGGCGGGGTAGATCCGCATCGGTGTCTCGTACGGGTTCTCCGCGGTGATCCGCGCGTACATGTCGAAGAGGTTGCCGTACTTCTCCTCGACCTTCTTCTTGCCCATGCGCTGGATGGCGTCGGCGAAGTCGAGGTAGACGCCCTGGCCGCCGGGGCCCACTCCCCTGCCCTCGTCGCATACGTTCTTGGCCGCGCGCGAGGCGATGTCGCGGGGCACGAGGTTGCCGAAGGCGGGGTAGATGCGCTCCAGGTAGTAGTCGCGCTCGTCCTCGGGGATCTTGTTCGCCGGGCGGTCGTCGCCGTGGGCCTTGGGGACCCAGATGCGGCCGTCGTTGCGCAGCGACTCGCTCATCAGCGTCAGCTTCGACTGGTGGTCGCCGGTGCGCGGGATGCAGGTGGGGTGGATCTGCGTGAAGCACGGGTTGGCGAAGTAGGCGCCGCGCCGGTGGGCCCGCCAGACGGCCGTGGCGTTGGAGTTCATGGCGTTCGTCGACAGGTAGAAGACGTTGCCGTAGCCGCCGGATGCGAGGACCACCGCGTCGGCGAAGTACGTCTCGATCTTGCCGGTGATCAGATCGCGGGCGACGATGCCCCTGGCGCGCCCGTCCACCACGATGACGTCCAGCATCTCCGTACGCGGATGCATCTCGACGTTCCCGGCGGCGATCTGCCGCGAGAGCGCCTGGTACGCCCCGAGGAGCAGCTGCTGCCCCGTCTGGCCGCGCGCGTAAAACGTACGCGAGACCTGCACACCGCCGAAGGAGCGGGTGTCGAGCAGGCCGCCGTACTCACGCGCGAACGGCACGCCCTGCGCGACGCACTGGTCGATGATCTCCACCGAGATCTGCGCGAGGCGGTGGACGTTGGACTCGCGGGCGCGGAAGTCGCCGCCCTTGACGGTGTCGTAGAAGAGTCGGTGGATGGAGTCGCCGTCGTTGCGGTAGTTCTTCGCGGCGTTGATGCCGCCCTGCGCGGCGATCGAGTGGGCGCGGCGCGGTGAGTCCTGGTAGCAGAACTGCACGACGTGGTAGCCCTGTTCGGCCAGCGTGGCGCCCGCGGAGCCGCCCGCGAGACCGGTACCGACGACGATCACGGTGTGCTTGCGGCGGTTGGCGGGGTTGACCAGCTTGGCCTCGAAGCGGCGGGTGTCCCAGCGTTCGGCGACAGGACCGGCCGGGGCCTTGGTGTCGACGACCGGCTCCCCGGTCGCGTAATCGGCGTACTCACGAGAGGAATTCATCTGCTAGCTCACCACTCCGGTCATGACGGCCACGGGTACGACGACGAAGCCCGCCGTCAGGACCAGCGCGAGGCCATTGGCGATGATCTTGAGGGCGCGGTCGCGGGTCGCCTTGCCCGCGCCGAGGGTCTGCGCGGCGCTCCAGAGGCCGTGGCGGACGTGGAAGCCGAGAGCGAGGACGGCGACGATGTAGATGACGTTGCCGTACCACGTGGAGAACGTGTCGATGATGTTCTGGTACGGGTGCAGGTGTTCGTAGCCGCCCGGGTGCACGGTGCCGGTCGTCAGGTCCAGGATGTGCCAGACGATGAACAGGCCGAGGATGATCCCGCCCCAGCGCATCGTGCGCGTGGCGAAGCTCTTGCCCGCCTTCTTGTTCGCGTACTTGGTGGGGCGCGCCTTGATGTCACGGCGGCTCAGCTGGTACGCGGAGGTGGCGTGCGCGACCACGGCGACGACGAGCACTACGCGGATCAGCCAGAGCGTCCACTCGTAGTGCATGAACGGCTCGCCGACCGTGCGCAGCCAGTGGGCGTAGTGGTTGAGCTCCTCGGGCCCGAAGAAGATCTTCAGGTTCCCGATCATGTGGGCGATCAGGTAGAGCAGCATGATCAGGCCGCTCACTGCCATCACTGTCTTCTTGCCGACGGACGAGTCCCAGATCGTGCGCGTCATCGACGGCCGTCGGTCCGTCCGCGTTGCCAGAGCCATGGGACCGACGCTAAGGCCGAAGGTCCCGATCGGTCCAAGAGATGGATCAGCTCATCTCGATAGCGAATGGCTATCATCGGCCGTACGCTGGCGTGTATGCAGTTCCAGCAGCTCCTTTACTTCGTCGCGGTGGCCGAGACCAGGCATTTCACTCGGGCCGCCGAGCAGGTGCATGTCTCGCAGCCCTCGCTCTCCCAGCAGGTCCGCGCCCTGGAGAAGGAGCTGGGCGCCGAGCTGTTCAGCAGGGCCCGCGGCAACATCGCGCTGACCGACGCGGGCGAGGCGCTGCTTCCGCTGGCCCGCCGGATCCTCGCGGACGCCGACACCGCGCGCATCGAGGTCCAGGAGCTGGCCCAGCTGCGCCGCGGCCGGATCCGCCTGGGGGCGACGCCCAGCGTCTGCACCGGCCTGCTGCCCGAGGTGCTGCGCGCCTTCCACGACCGGCACCCTGGCATCCAGCTCCTCCTGGAGGAGGGCGGCTCCCACGACCTCGTACGCGAACTGGCGCGCGGCGCCCTGGACCTGGCCATCGTCGTGCTCCCGCTGCCCTCGCCGTCCCCCGCGCTGACGACCGTGGAACTGCTCCGAGAGGACCTGGTCGTGGTGTCGTCGCCGGACGCGCGGGGGTTCGGCGGCAAGACGGTGCGGGTGGCCGACCTGGAGCGCGAGCGCCTCGTGATGTTCCGGCACGGCTACGACCTGCGGGAGCTGACGGTCGCCGCCTGCCGGGCCGAGGGGTTCGAGCCGGAGTTCGCCGTCGAGGGCGGCGAGATGGACGCGGTGCTCGGCTTCGTGCGGGCCGGGCTCGGGGTCGCGGTCGTCCCGCGCATGGTGGCCGAACGCGCCGGACGCGGCCTGCGGATGACTCCCCTTGCACGGCCGACCCTGCACCGCACGATCGCCCTCGCCCACCGCAGCGATGTGGCTCCGCCACGGGCTGCGCGGGAGCTTCAGCGGATGCTGTTGGAGCGGTGAGGGCGGCTACTGGGGCTACGTGTCCCCGCGGGCCGGTGGGGGCTGAGCGCGCAGTTCCCCGCGCCCCTTACGGGGCGCTGGGAACCCGGTGACAGCAAGCTGAGCGCCCCTAGGGGCGCGGGGAACTGCGCGACCAGCCCCCACCGGGCCCGCAGGTGACTAACGAGCGGAAGGCAGGCCGCCGGTCTCGGGATTCCGGATCGTCAGGCAGTACGTGCCGCCCGCAGGGTCCCGCATCACGATCCAGTGCGGGCCCCTCCGCAAGGCTTCGGCGCCGAGAGCCTCGTGCCGGACGCGGTCCGCGTCGGGGTCCGAGCAGGAGAAGTCCAGGTGCGCCCCACCGGGCCCCGCGTCGAGACGCTGCAGCAGGATCCGGATCGGCAGCTCGGCGGTCGGCTCGACGAGGTGGAACTCCGGGCGCGAGCCAGGACGCTCGGACCACCCCGTGAACGCGGGCCAGAACGCCTTCTCCGCCTCGAAAACCGCAGGCGGCACGTCCAGGCACACCTGGTCGAGACGGCTCGTCGTCCCGTCCGGCGCGACGAGCGGCTCGGGGCGGAGCTTCTCGCCCTCCCACCGCACCACGCAGAACAGCTGCCCGCCCGGCGAGCGCAGGACCTCGAGCCCGTCCTCCGCGAAGACCGGGGTGGCTCCGAGGGCGCGGGCCTCGCGCGCCTTGGCGGGTACGTCCTCCACGGCGAAGTCGAGATGCGCGCCGCCGGGTCCTTCGACCGCCTGCGCCTTCAGGAAGGCGTCGGCGCCGTCCGGCAGCAGCGTCACGAACTGGTCTGCCTCGCCCCGGAACGCGGAGAGCCGCGTTCCGGTGACCGCCGCCCAGAAGGCGTGGGCCCGCGCGAACCGGTCCTTGGGCCGGTCCACGAAGGCGTACACCCACTGGATCACTCCGGGCGCCATGCTCGTGCTCCTCAGCTCGTCGCGTCGGCGAGCGCCAGCTCGTGCAACTGGTCCGGCGGACCGGGTCGCGCGTAGTACCAGCCCTGCGCCGTGTCACAGCCCAACTCTCGCAGCTGATCCGCCTGGGCGCCCGTCTCGACGCCCTCGACCGTGACCGCGAGGTCCAGGCTGTGGGCGAGCGCGACGATGCCCTCGACAATCTTCAGGTCGACGGGGTCGGCCGGGAAGTGCTGCATGCCCTGCGTGAAGGAGCGGTCGAGCTTGAGGATGCTCACCGGCAGGCGGCGCAGATTGGCGAGGTTCGAGTAGCCCGTGCCGAAGTCGTCGAGCGCGATGTCCACGCCCATCTCGGCGAGCCGCCGCAGCGGCTTGAGCAGGTCGTCGTCGGCGCCGATCAGCGCTGACTCGGTCACTTCCAGGCACAGGGCGCCCGGTTCGAGCCCGGCGCGCTCCAGGATCTCCACCGTGTCCGAGACCAGGCCGGGGTGGGTCAGCTGCATGGGCGAGAGGTTCACGTTCACGCGCAGCGGCCCCGCGTCCTTGTGCCGCGCCTCCCAGGTGCGGGCCTGGCGGACCGATTCCTCAAGGACCCAGCGGCCGAGCGGCACGATCAGGCCGGTGTGCTCGGCCAGCGGGATGAACCGGTCCGGGCCGATCACGCCATGCTGCGGATGCAGCCACCGCACCAGCGCCTCGGCGCCGCGCACACTGCCGTCGCCGAGGTGCACCAGGGGCTGGTACTCGATGAAGAACTCGCCGCGCTCCAGGGCGGCGGGCAGCGCGGTGGTCAGGCCGTGCCGGGTGATGGCGCGGGCGTCGGCCTCAGGGTCGGCGAGCTCGAAGCGGTTGCCGCCCGCGGACTTCGCGCGGTACATCGTGATGTCCGCGCTGCGCAGCACCTCCGCCGCGTTGCGTTCCCCGGCCGGGCCCTCGACGATGCCGATGCTGCCGCGCACGGTCAGTTCGCGGCCCTCGACACGGATGGGCGTGGAGAGAGCGTGCATGATGCGCCCGGCGAGGTCGTCCACCTCCACCTCGGTGTCGCGGCCCGTGGTCAGCGCCACGAACTCGTCGCCGCCGAGCCGCGCGACCATCTCGCCGGGCGCGGTGGCGCAGGACTGGAGCCGGTCGGCGACCTCGACGAGGAGCCGGTCGCCCGCCGCGTGCCCGAGGCTGTCGTTGACGGTCTTGAAGCCGTCGAGGTCGAGATAGCAGAGCCCGAACCGCGCGCCGTCGCCTGCCGCGAGGGCCTTCTCCAGGCGCTCGAAGAACAGGGTGCGGTTCGGCAGGCCGGTGAGCGCGTCATGCGTGGCTTCGTAGCGAAGGCGCAGATTGAGCAGCCGGCGCTCGGTGGTGTCCTCCATCAACGCCAGCTGGTACTGCGGCACTCCGTCCGCGTCACGCAGCAGCGAGACGGTCAGATTGGTCCACAGGACGGTGCCGTCGGGCCGGTAGAAGGCCTTCTCCACGCGGTAGTGCTCGCGCTCCCCGCGCACCAGCTCGTCGTAGAGCTTCCATACGTGGGGGGAGTCGTCGGGGTGCGTCCACTCCGCGACGTTGCGGCCGCGCAGGTGGTTCTCCAGGCCGCCGAACATGCGGATCAGCGCGTCGTTCACCTCCAGGACCGTGCCCGTGAGGTCGGCGATGCCGATGCCGATCGCCGCGCCGTGGAAGACGGCACGGAAGCGTGCCTCGCTCGCGTGCAGGGCTTCGGCGACGGCGCTGCGGGCGTCCAGGGCCGCCCGGGATATCGCCTCCTGCTCGGCGAGGGTCCGCTCCCGCAGGGCGGCCGCGAAGCCGGCGGCCAGGGCGTGCTGGACGCGCGCGGACCGGGCCCGCAGATCCTCCTGGGGGCCGTCGTCGCCGCAGTACAGGACGAGGTAGGCGTCCACGCAGTCGAGCGTGCGGCTCAGCGCCTCGGGGTCGGTGCAGTGCGTGCCGACGAGCGCCGCGCCGATCGCCTGGCTCTCGGCCGCCTCGAAGATCCGCTCGTGCAGCGCGGCACGCAACCTCCGGGCCAGCGGCACCAGTTGCTGCTCGAACTCGGGACGGGTCAGCGACGTCGCCGTCACCGGGAAGATGGCGCGGCTCCAGATGGTGGCGAACCTGCGCACTCTGCCCTCGGGGCCGTCCGGTTCCCCGCTCATGCCCTGCGCCCCACGCCGGCGAACCCGGAGAAGGTATACGGATCCTCCTCCTCGGGCGCGGTGTCGGGCCGCCAGTGCGGCATCGGCACGAGGCCGGGTTCCACCATGTCGTATCCCTCGAAGAACCGCGCGATCTCTTCGCGCGAGCGCATGATCAGTGGATTGCGGATGTCCTTGTAGACGCCGACGGCCTGACCGGCCTGTTCGGCGGGGATCGGCATCCCTTCGTACGAGGCGTGCGTGAGAGCGATCATGCTGCCGGGCGCGAGCGCGTCCCGCAGTTCGGCGACCGCTGTGTAGGGATCGTACGCGTCCTCCACGAAATGCAGGACGGCGACGAGGAGAAGGGCCACCGGGCGGTCCAGGTCGAGGAGTCCGTTGACCTCCGAACTGCCCAGAATGTCCAGTGGTTTGCGCAGATCCCCGGCGACGACCGTGGCCTTCTCGTCGCCGTCGAGCACGGCCCGGCTGTGCGCGACGGCCACCGCGTCATGGTCGACGTACACCACGCGGGACTCGGGATCCGCCTGCCGCGCGACCTCGTGGACGTTGCCGAAGGTGGGGATGCCCGAACCGATGTCGAGGAACTGGGTGATGCCCTCGTCCACGGCGAAACGCACTGCTCGGCGCATGAAGGCACGATTCGCCTGCATGATCTTGGGCAGCCCCGGCATGAACTCCATGGCCCGGCGGGCGGCCTCCCTGTCGACCTCGAAGTTGTGCGAACCGCCCAGGTAATAGTCGTAGATGCGGGACACGCTGGGCATCGTGATGTCGATGCCCTGCGGGGCCCAGGCGGGACGCTCCATCAGGACTCCAAGGCGTAGGCGAGGCGAGCCGGTGTTCGAAGTGAGGCTACTGATCGTCAGCCAAGGGAGCGAGTCAAAACGGAAATTGGCCGTCCGTTCTCGGTCACTGCCTGTGGCAAGTGCCGAATATCAACCCAAAGAACCGGTCCGTTCCTTCCCCGGGGAGGGGAAAAGAACGGACCGGTAGACCGTACGCGAGGTACTTCTGACGGACTCCCTTCTTGGCTGACTTCTTCTCGGGCACCTGCCTTCGGTGCGGGCTCCTTCTGTGCTGCTATTTCCCGTACGTCTACTTCGGCGCGCCCACCGGCTTTCCGTCAGGCCCTGCGGCGTACCAAGTGCCGCCCACGCCCTGGCCGTTGGTGTCACCAGGCTTCTTGTCACCGGAGAAGGTGTACATCGGCCAGCAGTCGATGGTCTGCTGCCGCTGTCCGTCCGGGCGGTCGAAGACGACGAAGCCCTTCTTGAGGATTCCCTTGGTGTCGTTCTTCTCGACGGGCGGAACGACCGGCCACTTCTCGAGGCAGGCGCCGGTGCACGCGGACTTCATCGGCCAGGCGGAGTCCTTCGTGAAGCGGTAGACGGTCATTCCGTTCTTGTCGACGACGATCTCCCCGAGCTTGGGGTCCTTGCGGGTGGAGAGACCTGCCGGGTCGACGGGAGCCGTCTCGGCGGGGGGTTCGGCCTCGGCGGCGGGCGCGGCCTTCTTGCCGTCGGGGGCGGCGGCGTACCAAGTGCCGCCCACACCCTGGCCCTTGGCGTCGCCGGCCTTGGTGTCCTTGGCGTACCGGTACATCGGCCAGCCGTCGATGGTCAGCTGCTTGCTGCCGTCGGTCCGCGTGACCTCGCCGAGGAGGGACTTGTCGACGCCGGGCGGGGGTGCCGCGCCCTCGGGCGAGGCGACGGGCCAGGTCGTGGCGCAGGCGCCGTCACAGTTCGATTTGGGGGGCTGGGCGGTGTCCTTGTCGAAGCGGTAGAGCGTGCGGCCCTCGCTGTCGGTGACGACCTTGCCGAGCTTCTTGCTGTCCCAGACAGCGAGCTGACCGGCGGCCTTCGCCTTCCCCGCCCCCTCCTTCGCGTCGCCCGTGTCGGCGCCGTAGCCATCGCTCCCTGCTCCGTATCCGTCGCTCTTGGCCGGGGCCTGGTTGCCCACGTTCTGTCCGTTCGGCGACTGGTCCCCCTTTTCCTGACCGCACGCCGTCGTCAACGCCAGCATGGCTGCAGCTGTCGCTACGAGCGAGGCGCTCCGCCAGGCCCGGGAGGAACTCCCTGATGGATGCCGCATTGGTAACTCCCGCTGTCCCTTGGGTGTCGCGCCGCTGAGTGCGTCACGCATGGCCCTAGGTACGGGTGGGAACGGCTGGGGCGTTCAACCTGCGTTCAAGATTCTTTTGTTCGTCAAGTTCGCGCCCGGCGTCTCCCCCCTTCGGGTAGAGGGAGGGCCGCGGCGGCGTGGCACGGCGACACGCTGCCGATGATCCTTGTCGTGCATGGATCATCGATGGCCTCAACAGGCCTGGTCACACGGTTAGTTGCGCTTCTGATGCTGGCCTGGCTGCTCGGTTCTCCGGCGGCTGCCGCGGCGTCGGCCACCGCACCCGCCGACAACTGCGCCTACGCCTCGATCGGCGACGATCCCGGCGGTGACGCCGTGGCGGTCGCGGGCGACGGAGTGGTCTGCAGGGCGGGCCCCACACACCGGCCCAAGCCTCCGCCCCCGCCAC
>NZ_BAAAUG010000050.1:0-40455 GCF_039533825.1 Streptomyces rectiviolaceus | reverse complement strand
CAGCCAGGCGGCCTCCGCCCGTGCGGCCGCGACCGGGGCCGTGCGCTGGAGCTCCCGGGTCCGCGCGGCGACCTCCCAGGCGCGTCCGAGGAGCTCGTCGCCGCCCTGAGCGCCGCGCCGGATCCGCACGCGTGCGAGGACGGTCAGGGCGGGGCAGCGGGCCGGCGGGAACTCCTGCGCGTCACCGGACTCGACGTGCTTCTCCGCCTCGTCCCACTTCCCCGCGGCGAACTGCCTGAGCGCCAGCTCCACTTGGAGGTAGCGGAGGAACCCCAGGTGCTCCGTGCGGTCCGCGAACTCCATGGCGGGCGCCAGGAAGTGATCCGCCTCCGCGAACCGGAGGTTCTCCAGGAGCGTCCAGATGACATTGGCGTAGGCGCGGCAGGCGTGCTCGGCCTCGTCCGCCTTCAGGGCGACCGCCAGGCTCTCCTCCAGCTGCGGGCGCCCCAACGGGTCGCCGCCGCGCCAGCGTGCGGTGCCCACGTTGTTCAGCGCGTGCGAGAGGATCGCCGCGTCGCCCGTGCGCCGGGCCAGGGTGATGGCGCGCTCGCCGTACCCGATGGCCTCGGCGTACCGGTCGGAGAGCATGCGGAGCTGAGAGGTGTTGCTGAGCGCGAGCGCCAACAGCCGCTCGTCACCGGCCTGTTCGAGTACGTCGATGGCCTCCCGTGCGGCCTCCTGCGCCGCGTCCGCGTCGCCCGCCCACCATTGGATCCGGGACAGCCAGCGCAGATCCGCGCCGAGCGCCCGCAGGTCACCGAGGGAGCGGCGCAGGGCGACGGCTTCCCGCTGGGCGCTGACGGCGGCCGGCGAGTCGGCGATGGTGTAGCTCTCGACCGCGAACCGCTCCAGGAGATCGGCGAGTTCGGCGGGGCCGTAGCGCAGGCGCTGCCGCAGGACGAGCCGTAGCTGGGCGGCGGCCTCGCGGTGTGCCCCGGTGCGTGCGGCGTCCCTGGCCGCGTCGGGTCCGTACCGCGCGATGGCGTCCTGGTCGCCCGCCTGGGCGGCGTGGTGGACGATGCGCGATGAGTCGGCGCCGGGCTGTGCGACCAGGACGGCGAGCACCCTCCGGTTGAGCTCGATCCGCCGCGCCGACGGCAGCGAGTCGGCGATGGCCCGCCGGATGATCTCGTGCCGGAACACCACCCGCTCCGGGGACACGACAAGCAGGCCGCGCCGCTCCGCCGACGTCAACTGGCATACCCCGCCCGGCAGTAGCGCGTCGGCCAGGGGACGCTCGACCGCCGACGGCACCACGGCGAGCTGTTCGAGCGCGTCGCGTGCGGCGTCGTCGAGGCCGCGCAGCCTGGCAAGGACGGCGTCGACCACCGTCGGCGGCACGTCCCCGGTGCCGCCCGCCGCTACGACCTCGGCGACGTAGAAGGGGTTGCCCGAGGTCACCGCGTACACCTGCGCGGGATCGAGGCGGCTCGCCGCGCTCAGCGTGCGCACCGCGTCCTGCGAAAGGCGCGACAGGGGGACGCGGTGCACGCGGGCCGCCCGCGACACCTGGCCCAGGAGATGACGCAGGGGGTGTTCGCGGCTCAACTCGTCGTCACGGTAGGTCAGCACAAGGACCGCGGGCATCCGGTCCACACGGCGTACCAGGAACCGCAGCGCGTCGAGGGAGGCCTCGTCCGCCCAGTGCACGTCCTCTACGACGAGGACCGTCGGATGGGGCGGATCGCCCAACTCGGCCCGCAGCGCGTCATACACCCGATGCCGGTCGCCGCCCTCGGTCACCGCCTGCGCCAACTCGGCACGCACACTGCCGACAAGGTCGCGGAAGGGGCCGAGCGGCCGCCGCGTCGCAAGGTCGTCGCACTGCCCGACCAGCACCCTGGCCTGCGCGGACAGCGCGCCCGGCAGGGCGTTCACGAGGCTCGACTTGCCGATCCCTGCCTCACCGAAGACGAGCGCCACCGAACCCGCGCCGTCGGCCGCTTCCCGTGCGGCGGCGATCAGTCGAGCCAGCTCAAGATCCCGCTCGAGGATCCCCCCGTCCACGCGGCAGATTCTCCCACGCGACCACGTTTTTGCGTCGCCCGCACGGGGGTTCGGCCCGCACGGGGGTTCGGTCAGCCTCGGCCGGACGCCCGCAGCCGGCCGAGCACCAGCCGCCCTCGCGGTGAGAGCCGGTATCCCGTCTCCAGGGACTCGGTGAGGCCGCGCTCCTTGAGCTTGCGTACGTCCGCCTTGAAGGGCTGCGTTTCCCTGCCGACGTGATCGGCCAACTCGGCGGCCCGCACGCCCGGTTGATCGTCGATCAGTTCAAGCATCTGCGTGGTCCATGGCCCGTCGGCTCCTGGCGTCCACCCGGCCGAGCTCCGCGACGATCTCGTCCAGTTCCGCGCGGGACACGTCCGTGTCCTGCCGCAGCCGGATCCGCGGATCGTCACCGGCGACGCGGACCCCGATCCGGTAGAGCCGCCGCTCCTCACCCGGCCGCTGATCGGCGAGCAGCCGTTCCCGGTCGGCGAACCCCGCCCGGCGCGCGTCGCGGTCGGTGACCGCAGGCTCCGGCACGATCTCCACCTCGCCGATCACCAGCACGCCGACCTCGGTACGCAGCTCGGTGCCGGGCCGCACCGCCGGCCTGCGCCAGCGCCGGAAGGCCAGATCGATCTCCCCGGCCGCGATGCCGATGAGCACGTCGCGTTTGAACAGCAACGCCGACTCCGATCGTGGACGGTGATGGCCCCTGCCCGACCCCACCATTGTCGCCCCGCCCGGCCGGGCGGGGCGAGCCGGGATCAGGGCTCCTGGTGGTGCGGGTTGGCGTCCGCGCCTTCCGTGCTGAGCAGTACGAGGGTCGATGCGGGGCCGAGGCCGAGGGCCTCGCGGCGGCCCTCGGCGCCCTCGCCGGTCAGTGCGGCGCGGACGCCCGCGAGCGAAGCGGCGCCGCAAGGGCCCGAGGAGACGCCGAGGGCGGCGAGTTCGCGGGCCGCCCGTGCGCTGTCGGCGTCGGTGATGGCGACGGCGGCGTCGAGGCCGTCGCGGAGGTAGGGCCAGGCGAGGCTGGAGGGTGTGCCGCAGTTCAGCCCCGCCATCGCCGTGTCGCCCGTGACGACGCTGGTCAGCTCCCCGCGGGTGAGGCTCTCGATGACGCAGGCCGCCGCTTCGGGCTCCACGGAGAGCAGTGCTGGGGCCGGCTGTCCTGCGGGGCGGCTGCGGTAGTGGGTGACGACGGCCTGGGCGAGCGAGCCCACGCCGACGGGCACGGCCACCAGGTCCGGCAACTCAGCGTCGGATGAGGCGAGTTGGGCGTCGATCTCGGCGAACAGGGTCGAGTAGCCCTCGACGATCCAGCGGGGAATGCGCTCGTAGCCGGGCCAGGCCGAGTCCTGGACGAGCACCGTGGCGGTCCCTTCCGCCGCGGCGACGGCGGCCTGGTGCACGGCGTCGTCGTAGGGCCCGGCGACCTGGGTGACCTCGGCACCCTCGGAGGCGATCGCCGCCGATGCGGCCGGATGCACTCCCTTGGACACGAAGACGTGGGCGCGCTGACCGAGCAGCCGGGCCATCCGGGCCACCGCGCGGCCGTGGTTGCCGTCGGTGGCGGTGACCAGCGTGACCGGCTCCGGCGAAGCCCCGCTGCTCGCGGCGCGCTCGGCGAGGGCCCGGTGCACCGCCCAGGACGCGCCGAGCGCCTTGAACGCGGGCAGCCCCAGGCGTGCGGACTCGTCCTTGACGAAGACCCGGCCGACGCCCAACTCGGCCGCGAGGGAGGGAAGTTCGTGGAGGGGTGTGACGGCATAGCCGGGAAGTGAGGCGTGGAAGGCCTGGGCCTGCGCGGGGGCGGGCGGGCAGGTCCAGGTGCGGGCGGCGGGCCGGGCGAACCAGGTCGCAGGCTTCTCGGTGTTCTCAGGCATGCGGCCAGCCTGCGGCCATCGCCACTCTTCGGTCCAGCGAATGTTTCCGATCTATATTCGTCAGAGAATCCGACTGATGGTGATCCATCGTGATCCCCGTCCGATCCGGGAGGGTCGGCCGCCGACGACGAGGACTGGCCCATGTTCGACCTTCATCGGCTGCGGCTGCTGCGCGAGCTCAAGGACCGCGGCACGCTCGCGGCCGTCGCCGCCGCGCTCTCGTACAGCCCCTCCTCCGTCTCTCAGCAGCTCTCGCTACTGGAGTCCGAGGCAGGCGTCCAGCTCCTCGAACCGGTGGGGCGGCGCGTGCGCCTCACCCCGCAGGCGGAGATCCTCGTCGCCCACACCGAGGCGGTGCTCGAACGGCTGGAGCGCGCCGAAGCCGACATCGCCACGTCCCTCACCGACCTGACCGGAACGCTGCGCATTGCCTCGTTCCAGACGGCTGCCCTCGCCCTCGTGCCCACCGCCCTGACCCTGCTGCGCGAGGCGCACCCCGGCCTGCGGATCCACCTCACCCAGCTGGAACCGGAGAAGTCCCTGCCCGCGCTGCTCGCCCGCGACTTCGACCTGGTCATCACCGAGGAGTACCCGGGGCTCCCGAGCCCGAGGCCCGCCGGTCTCGAACAGGAAGACCTCTGCGCCGACCCGCTGCACCTCGCGCTGCCGGAACCGGCGGGCGACACGTCGGGCGGCACGTCGCAGGACACGCGGAGCCCGGCCGCCGCGCTCCGCGCCCTCGCCGGCCACCCCTGGGTCATGGAGCCCGCGGGGACGGCGGCCCGGAACTGGGCGACGACGCTCTGCCGCAACGCGGGCTTCGAACCCGACGTGCGGTTCGAGACCAGCGACCTCCTCCTGCACGTGCGCCTCGTGGAGCGGGGCCATGCCGCCGCGCTGCTCCCCGGTCTCGTATGGGACGGAGAGACCGCGACCGTGCCCCTGCGGCCGCTGCCCCGAGGGCAGCGGGCGCGTCGGCTCTTCACGGCGGTGCGCAGCGGCCGCAGCCACCATCCGGCGATTCGGGCCTGCCGGGAGGCCCTCCGGCAAGCGACATGAGTAAAGCGCGTACGCTTGCGTCATCGATCGCAGGATGATCGCTCCCTCATTACCTGCCAGGAGGACGCATGACCTCGGCGTCGCAGACCGCGCGCACCCCCCAGACCCTCGACCGGCCCTTCAGCGTCGGCAGCCTCACCCTGCCCAACCGCATCGTGATGGCACCCATGACCAGGGAGTTCTCACCGGGCGGCGTGCCGGGCGCGGACGTGGCGGAGTACTACGCCCGCCGGGCCGCCGCCGGCGTAGGCCTGATCATCACCGAGGGGACGTACGTCGATCACGCGTCGGCCGGTACGAGCGACCGGGTCCCGCGCTTCTACGGGGACGACGCCCTCGAAGGCTGGCGCAAGGTGGTCGACGCCGTGCACGCCGCGGGCGGGAAGATCATTCCGCAGCTGTGGCACGTCGGCATCACGCGCGACGAGGGCACGGGCCCGGTGCCTTCCGCTCCCCCGGCGGGCCCCTCCGCGATCGGCCTCGACGGGCAGCCCAAGGGCAGCGCGCTGACGGCCGACGACCTCGACGACGTGATCCGGGCGTTCGCGGACGCCGCCGCGGCCGCCGAGCGCATCGGCTTCGACGGCGTCGAACTGCACGGCGCGCACGGCTACCTCATCGACCAGTTCCTCTGGGAGCGCACCAACCGGCGGACGGACGGCTACGGCGGCGACATCGAGTCCCGCACCCGCTTCGCCGCCGAGATCGTCGCGGCCGTGCGGGCCGCCGTCTCGCCCGATTTCCCCGTCTTCTTCCGCCTCTCGCAGTGGAAGGCCGGCAGCTACGACGCGCAGCTCGCCGAGTCCCCCGAGGAGCTGGAGCGCCTGCTCACGCCGCTGGTGAACGCGGGCGTCGACGTGCTGCACGCCTCCACGCGCCGCTACTGGCTGCCGGAGTTCGACGGCAGCGACCTCAACCTCGCGGGCTGGGTCAAGAAGGTGTCCGGCAAGCCCGTGGTCACCGTGGGCTCGGTCGGCCTCGACCAGGTGTTCATCGGCTCGCAGGGCTGGGCTGCGCCGTCCGCCGCCACCGGCATCGACCCGCTCATCGACCGCCTGGAGCGGGACGAGTTCGACCTGGTGGCGGTGGGGCGCGCCCTCATCGCCGATCCGGAGTGGGCGGCCAAGGCCCTGGAGAACCGGCTCGATGACGCGCTGCCCTTCGACAAGTCGCTGCTGAAGAGCCTGGCCTGAGCGAGAGCCACCTTGGGCACGGTCCCGACGCGGTCCCGACGCGGTCCCGGCACGGTGCCGGGACCGTGCTCACGGCGGCACCGGGGGCCGTAGGCGCGGCGACGGCAGCTAAGGCCATACGCTGCTGTCGCCCCCGGTCGCGTACGATATGCCCATGACCTGGCCTGCCACCGAGCGCTACTTCCCCACCGCCGTCCCCGGCGGCCTGGGGCTCGTGCAGGACATCCTGAACACCGCGCCCTCCTGCGGCGTGCCCGGGGCCGATCTTCTCGGGGACGTGGCCGCCGCACAGGACTGGGTATCCGTGGCCCTGCCCACCTGGGCCGAGCGAACGGGGCGCACGGCGGTGCGGCTCACGCTCACCGAAGAGGACCTGCCCAAGCTGCGGCAGTTGCGCGAGCAGCTGCGCCGGGCGCTGCTGTCCCGGTGCGGCACGACGAGCGGCGAGACCGCCCGCTTCACCTCCTGCGCCCTCCAGGTCAGCCTGCACGGCGACGCCGCCGTGACCACCGAACCCGAGGGCGAGGGCTGGCGCTGGCTGACGTCCGCCGTGCTGTGCGAGGCGCTGCTCGCCCAGACCACCGGAGAGTGGCGGCGCCTGAAGATCTGTCGCAACGAACGCTGCGCCACGGCGTTCTACGACCGCTCCCGCAACAACAGCGGCGTCTGGCACTCCACCCGAGGCTGCGGCAACGCCGCGAACCTGCGGGCCTCGCGTCAGCGCCGCCGCGCGGGCGCCGAAGGCGCCGAGGCGGAGCCGACGCCGGGCGGTCAGGCGTGAAGGCGCCACGCCCACGGGCGGAAGCGGAAGCTGAAGCAACAGGGAGCACGGCGCCGACGCGGATACTTGACTGGCGCCACCCGCGCGTCGCCGAACTCATCCGGAGCGTCCAGGCCGTCCCGTCGGGCGCCTCCGAACCCCCGCCCGCCTGCGACCAGTTGGCCACCCTGCGCCGCGCGCACGGGCGGATCGCCGCGACCGTACGACCGGTGTACTCGGTGCACGACGAGCGGCCGGTGTCGGAGGTGCTGCGGCGCGGCCGGGGCTCGTGCAGCCAGCGGCTCGCGATCCTGGAGTCCGTGGCACGGGCGTCCGGCGTGGCCACTCGGGTGCGCGGCCTCCTCGTGGACGGGGCGTTCTGGCACCCGCGCTTCCCGCACCTTCGACGGCTCGTCCCGGAACAAGTACTGCTGGCGTGGCCGGAGTTCCGCATCGACGAACCGGCCCACGGCCGATCGGCCACCGCCACCGCAACCCCCACCGCCCAGTGGCTCCCGGTCTCCGAACTCTTCGGCGACCTGGACGAGTTGAGCGGGCGGCGCGCAGGCGGCTTCACCAACGTCGGGGCGGAGACGCTCTTCGAGGCGCTCTCCCGGACGGCGGTCGACTGGGACGGGGCGACGGCGGCGACGGCCTGTGGGGCCGACGCCGCGTCCTGCGACCTCTCGGCCCATGTCCTCGCGGATCTGGGGCACTTCGACTCACGCGACGAGCTCTTCACCGGGCACGGCCAGACCCTGTGCGGCCCTGTGCGCTGGGTCGCCGAGCCCGTGCTCGGCCGCCGCTCGGCGGGCGCCCGGCCGTCGGCCGGACCCCTCACGCCGGTCGCCTGATACCGGACGCCACGGCCGTCAACAGCCGTACTCCACCAGGCTGGTGGGTGTCACGATGCGCCGCGCCGGGCCGGGCGCGGGCTTGCTCGCGGCGTCGGATCCCCTCCCCCGCATCCGGTCGGCGAGGAGCCTGCCCGCCGCCCGGCCCAGCTCATCGCTGTCGTACGCGACGAGGGTGAGCGGCAGGCCGAGCGCGTCGGCCAGTTCGAAGTCGTCGAAGCCCGCGAGCGCGGTGTCGGTGCCGGACGCGCGCAGGGCGCGGAACGCCCCGATCGTGTTGCGGTTGTTGGAGCAGAACAGGGCGGTGGGCGGCTCGGGCAGCGCGAGGAGTCCAGCCGCGGCGCGTCGGGCTTCGCGCGGCTCGGTCTGGCCTTGTCGTACGTAGCGTTCGTCGAAGGGGATCCCATGGGCGGCGAGGGCCGCCGCGTATCCGCGCAGGCGCTCGGTGCCGGTGTAGACGGCGGGCGGTGAGCCGAGGAAGCCGATCCGGCGGTGGCCGCGGTTGATCAGCCGGGCGGTGGCGGCGCGGGCCCCGCCGAAGTCGTCGACCAGGACGCAGTCGGCCTCGAACCCCTCGGGCGGCCGGCTTGCGAGCACCACGGGTACGCCGTCGGCCGCCGCGGCGGCGAGATGGCGCTGGTCGGCCGCGGCGTGGACGGCGCTGAGGCCGTCGACGCGGCGGGCCACCAGGTCGGCGACGAGTTCACGCTCGCTGTCCAGGTCCTGGCCGGTGTTCCCGATGACGGTCTTGAAGCCGTCGCCCGCGATGACGGAGTCCACTCCGAGGGCGAGGCGTGAGTAGAAGGGGTTGGCCAGGTTCGTGACGACGAGTCCGACCAGGCCCGTGCCTCGTCCCAGGCGCAGGCTGCGGGCCACTTCGTTGGGCCGGTAACCGAGCTCGGCCGCGGCGGAGCGGATGCGTTCCCGGGTGGCCGGGAGCACGCGCGGGTCGTCGCGCAGGGCCCTGGACGCGGTCATCGCGCTGACCCCCACCCGCTCGGCGACGTCCCGCAGGGTGGCGGGGCCGTCCATGGGTGGACGCGGTTCGGGCATCGTCACGTGTGTCCTTTCCCGGGGATCGCCTCAACGCCCGGCAGCCCCCACAAACTCCGCCGCCCCGATCAGCGCCGCATGCGCGCCCAGCGTGCCGGGGCGCGGTCTCACCGGAGTATCCCCGAGGCCGCGGCGGAGGGCCGGGCCGACCAGGTCCCAGGATCGCGCCATGGCGCCGCCGACGACGACCGCCGACGCGCCGAAGTCGCGTACGCACGGGGCGAGAACGGTACCGAGAGCGGCGAGGGCCTCGTCAAGGACCTGTCCGGCCCACGGCTCACCCTCCCGCGCACGTACGGCGATGTCCCGCACGTCCACGTCCGGCTCGCCGTGACGAACGCCGTTTCGGGCGCCATGATGGGCGCCGTGACGGGCGCCGTATCGGGCAAGGATCGCCCGCCGCGAGACGGAGTCCTCCAGGGGTGCTCCGGACCAGCGCAACAGATCGACGCGGCCCTCGGGCGGTACGCCGGGGCCCTCGCGGCACACGACACCGTCCACGAGGAACGCCGACCCCACCCCCGTCCCCAGGGTGATCCCCACACAGCGCCGACGGCCGGCCGCGGCCCCCGCGCTCCACTCCCCGAGCAGGAACGCGTGGGCGTCGTTCAGGAACACCACGTCCGCGGGCCTTGGCCACACACCGTCGAGCAGCACCGAGCGCACATCGATGCCGTACAGGTCGTCGAACTTCCCCACGCCCTTGAAACGGGCGATCCCTTTGTCGTGGTCGAAGGGCCCCGGCACGGCGGCGGCCCACACCTGGCCCGCGGGCGCCCGGAGCTCGTCGGCGCAGCGCACGATCGTGCCGAGGATGTGCTCGGCGTCGCCCCGCGCGTCAAGTGACCGCCGGATCCGGCGGCTTACGCGGGTGCGCAGAGGGTCCACCAGAGCGGCGGTGACATGGGTGCCGCCGATCTCCAGAACGGCTCTCATGAGGGGCCCGCGGCGCGGCGGTCGCGTACGAGCGCCTTCACCACCTTCGCCGGGCCGCCCCGCGACTCCAGGCGGTAGCCGCCGACCGCGGCGGGCACGGTCAGTGTCTCCGCGTACGCCAGCGTGTGCCGCTCCCCCGCCGAGGTCAGCACGGTGACCCCCTCGCCCTCCACCACGTTCAGCACGTGGAACCGTCCCGCCGTGTCGTCCGCTGCGGCGGCGTCCGCGTCGAGCGTGTAGCGCCGCACCTCGTAGAACATCTCGTCGAGCGCGCCGAGCAGTTCCTCGCGCCAGCCGTCCCCGCGCCGCAGGACGTACGGCTCCTGCACCAGGTCGCGCGTCACCGCGTCACCGCGCCGCTCGGTCTCCAGGTTGGCTAGGCCGTGTTCGTAGGGCAGTGGGCGCGGGTTGCCGTCGGCGTCCGGTCGCAGCCAGTCGTAGAAGCGCAGGCTGTAGAGGTACGGGGTCGCGCTGATCTCCAGTACGAGGTTTCCGGCGCCGCTGGCGTGCGGGGTGCCCGCCGGGATCATGAAGAGCCTGCCCTGTTCGGCCGGGAACGTCATGACGTGGTCCTCCGGGTCCATCGGCACCCCGTCGTGCGCCGCTTCCTCGATCTCCTTGCGGAACAGGGCGAGGTCGGCGTCCTCGCGCAGGCCGAGGTAGACGCGTGCGTCCGCGCCGCCGAGCGTCATGTAGTACGTCTCGTGCTGCGTGTAGTGCCAGCCGAACCGCTCCCGCATGTACGGCTCCTTGGGGTGGCAGTGCACCGACAGATTGCCGCCGCCCACGGTGTCCAGATAGTCGAAGCGGATCGGGAAGGACGTGCCGAAGCGGGCGTGTGACTCCGCTCCGAGCACCTCATCGGGGTGCAGGGCGCACAGGAGCTGAAAGGGCACCTCCGCCTGGGCGTCGGGGCCGTGTCCGATGAGGATGCCCGCTTCGGGGGCGATGAGTTCGTAGCCGAGGGCGGTGTTGCGCGCGCCGGGGTTGAAGCCGAGCGCGCGCTGTCCCCAATGTCCGCCCCACGGCGTGGAGTTGAAGAACGGCCTGGTGCGCACGGGGCGACGCGCGAGGCGGGCGTAGCTCGCCCGCAGGCCGTCCCCGTCGAGGAACACGGGCCGCTCGGGCTCCTGAACGTCCACCCAGCCGTCCAGCTGCCCGGCGATCGCGTCACGGTGGCGGTCGAGCATCGGCCAGTCCACGTAGAAGAGCCGCTTCAACTCGGCCCGCACACCCGGGAGTCCGAGGTTGCTCCCCTCTCCGGCCACCACCGCGGACTCCGCGTACCGCTTGGGCAGATCGGCGTACCAGAGCACGTCGTGCAGGACCAGCGATGCCCCGGGGCCGTAGACGAGCAGCAGCCCCTCCATGTCGCCTTCCTCCAGGGGGCGTTCGTCGAACAGGTCGGACAGCGGGTTCTGCGCCAGCTTGCAGTAGTAGGGGTCGTCGGCGTCCGGCGCGCTCATGGTGCGGCGCCTCACCACGGCTGGGGACGCGTAGCGCGTACGGATGTCGAGGGTGCGCACGGGCAGGGCGCATGCGGCGGTGAGCCGGGTCGCGATGGTCTCCCAGTCGGCGGCCGGCGGCCCTTCGATCGCCACGATCGCGGGTTCATCGGGCAGTTGGGCGGCCACGGCCTCCCAGCCGCTGGTCAGCACGGCCCCCGGTGCCGGGGGATAACGCGGGTCGAGCCGGTACACGCATGCTCCTTCGTGCGGGGGTTCTTCGCGGGGTCTCCAGGGAGGTCACGGGGGTCTTCAGGGACGTACGAACAGCACCGCGGTCGTGCCGAGCGCGGGAATGGAGACGGTCAACGCACCGTCCGAGAGGGGTAGTTCACCGTGCGCCGACCCCAGGTAGTCCGCGCTGTGGGCGGCCGCGACCGGGAAATGGACCCGCACCGGACAGGCCACCGGCTCCTCCGCGAAGGACTGCAGCCGGAGCAGGACCTCACCGGGCCCCGGCGACGTGAGACCGACCAGGCGGACCCTAGCGTCCCCGAGATCGGCGAAGGCGAGCGACGCCTGCCCGCCGCCCTCGGCTCCCCTGGCCCGCACGGCCCGCAACGGGCGGCTCCAGGCGGCTGCCGTCCGAGGGCCGAGCCCGTCGGCGCTTGTCCCGCAGGCCAGGCTGTAGCGGTAGGTGAACTCGAAGCCCTGCTCGCCGGGGAAGTTGGTGTCCCACAGGTTGTTGTGGATCCAGGAGAAGACGGTGGCGGGCTCGTCGTGCCCCATCGTCTTCGGGAAGGGCGCGTACGGCAGCGCGATGTTGCCGAACTGCACCAGCGGGGCGTCCTGCGTGGACCAGGCCACCGCGAGCCCGTCGTCCGCGAGGGTCACCCAGCGGCGCACGGCCCGCATGTGCAGGGCCGAACCCGGCACCACGGGAAGGAAGCTGCCCGTGAGACCGCCGGACGCCTCCATCCGGACGACCGGCTCGTCGAAGGCGAAGGGGAAGGCGAAGTAGGCGCTCTCCTTGCGCAGCGTCGCGTCCTTGTCGAGGCGGTTCTCGATGTCGAGGCGTGGCACGCCCACGGGCAGGGTGAGGGTGGTGCGCAGCCGGTTGGCTCCGGCCGGACGCGTCTCGTACGTGATGGATTCGGCCGTCACGGTGGAGCGGCGGGCGATGAGCGCGGCGGGCGGGGCGACGGCTCGGACGCCGAGGTGTTCGAGGCGGTCGGAGGCCGTCGTACGGCTGGAGTTGTGGTTGAAGGCACCGGCCGTGGTGTAGCTGTCGTGGATGTAGTCGTTGAATCCGACGGTCGCGTCACGCCGCACGAGTTCACGGCCGGTCGACTTGTCGATGACCGAGGCGATGCAGGCGTTCGCCAGGTCCACGCGGACGGCGAGGTGTTCGTTCTCCAGGAGGGTCGGTTCGGGGCGGGCGAGCGCCGCGGCGGCGGTCTGCGCCGGGTCGTCGCGCTCGGTGCCACCGGTGGGGTTCCAGCCGGTGGCGGCCTTCACGACCGTGGCCGACGACCGCTCGTCGGCACGCGCCGCGCCGGCCGTGATGCCGGTGATGTCGAGGCGCACCGACCCCGCCGACGGCACGTCGTCCACGCGCACGACCAGGAACCGTCCGGCGTCCCGGTGGTCGTCGTTGGTCTGCGGCTGCTCCTCGTGGACGATCCGGCGTCCGACACGGGCGTCGTACACGGCCACCGGCTGATCCAGCGGGACGCTGCTCTCCGGCAGGAAGATCCGTACGACGTCCGTGCGCGGCCAGGAGCAGGTGTTGATGACGTGGTAGGTCGCCGCCACGCCCGGCGTCGCCGCGAGCCGCTGTCCCAGCCGGGCGCTCGCCCTGCTCAGGAGCGCGTTCCCGTCGTCGTGGGCGCGCATCGCCTGCCCGTACTTCCAGTGCCACTGGTGCTCTCCGGAGTGGCCGCCCTCGTCACCGTGGGTCCACGGGTCGCCGGCGCCCCAGGTGTGCTCGTCGAAGAGCGACACCGCCTCGTAGACCCCTGCCGCGTCCGCACTGTCTTCCTCCGCCCCCGTGGCGCCGAGGAGTCCCGCGAACGTGCCGATGGTCTGGGCGTCGGCGACCACGGACTGGGCGGTGCGGGCCAGGGACAGCGGCCGCGCACCGGAGCCGACTCCGTCGACCCACCAGTCGGTCCAGTCGCCGTCGAAGGTCTGGACGGCGTCGCCGAGCCTGGCCTCGGCGTCGGTGAAGAAGTCCTCGTTGCGGGAGAGCCGCAGCTGAGGGTGGGCCCAGGTCTCGTTCCAGCGGCGGACGGTGTCGGCGATGATGCGGCGGGGCGGCGCGTTGTCGCCGAATTTGCCCTGGACGCGCAGGTGGAGCACGTCCCAGGGGTAGGGCTCGCGCTTGATCTCCGTCTGGTCCATGGCCCAGCCGAAGATGCCGCCGCGGTAGGGGTACGGGTTGGTGGCGAGGGAGGTCAGATAGGCGGGAAGGAGGTCGTCGACGTCCGCGTAGTCCGTATCGAAGCCGAGCAGCGGGCCTTCCATGTAGGCGAGGCCGTGCGGGGTGTCGGTGACCCAGACGAGGACGCTGTTGCCGCTGGGGGCGCGCCAGCGGAAGAGGCGGGGCAGCTTCTCGCCGCCGACCAGGTGAGGCACCGAACGGCCCGCCCAGTTGTGCGCCACGGAGAGGTACTTGACTCCGGCGGCGGACAGCGCGTCGACCAGGCCGACGACCGCGCCCGGCACGTCGGTCTGCATGGCGGAGGTGAACGTGACGCCGTGCCGCTCGCGCACGTCGTGGGCGAGGCGGAGCAGTTCGTGCAGCTCGTCCGTGGAGCAGGTCTCGGTGTGCAGGTTGAACGGCAGCGCGGTCAGCTCGATGCGCCCCTCGCGCACGCGGCGTACGAACTCCTCGACCTGCTCGGCGGGGCGGGCGTCCGCCCACTGCCGGAACGACCACAACGACTCGACGCACCAACGGAACTGCGACTCGGCGGGCCAGTCGTCGGTAGCCCGGGTCAGTTCCAGGCAGGAGTCGAGGAAGGAGAGGTGCTCGGCCAGGACGTGGCCCTGGGGGTCGGTGTATCCGATGTCGAGGTGGGAGTGGTGGACCAGGTGGAGCGTCCACCGGCGCTGCGGGGTGAGCCGGACGTCTATGCCCTCGGTGGTGTCCGGCAGGCAGACGGTGAGGCGCGTCTCGGTGTCGACGGCGGGCACCATCAGGCGTACGGAGCCGCCGGGGCCGGTGAGCCGCTCGACGGGCAGCGCGGCGCCGGACTCGGTGCGGACGGTGAACTCCCCCGGCAGGGCTGCCCCGTTGACCGCTTCGATCCGCAGCGACTGCGTCAGACCGTCGCCGTCCGCCGCCCTGCGCAGCAGCGGTTCCTCCGTCAGCCGCAGGGCGCTGCCGCCGAGGCTTCCCTCCGCGGTGGTGACGGAGGAGCGCAGGCTGTCGCGTATCCGGTCGTTGTCCCAGTCGGTGGTGCGGACGAGGGCCCGTGTCGTCATGCGGATCTCTCCCGGAGCGGTGGTCGGGTCGGCGGGTCTCAGCGGGCGGATGCGGTGACACCGCGCAGGAACAGGCCGCGGAACACCAGGAAGAGCAGGAGCGTGGGCGCGGAGACGATCAGCGCGCCGGCCAGGATGACGGGCGGTCCTGTCGAGGAATAGGCGTTGTTGAGGGTGGTCAGGGCGGCCATCACCGGCTGGACGTCGGGGCTGCGGCTGAGCGTGATGCCGAGGAGCAGGTCGTTCCAGACGGCCGTGAACTGGAAGATGAAGGCGGCGCCGAGGCCCGCCTTCATCAGCGGCACGTGGATGCGCCAGAAGATCCGCCGGAAGGAGGCGCCGTCGATGAGCGCGGCCTCGGTCAACTCGGGGGGCATGGTGGTCATCTGATTGCGGATCAGGAAGAAGGCGAACGGCACCGCCCACGCGGCGTAGATCAGCATGAGGCCGAGCCTCGTGTCGTACAGGTCGGCGTCCGCGTACAGGCCGAAGAGCGGTGCGAGGAACATCTGCAGCGGGAAGAGCGTGCCGGAGTAGATCAGCCAGAACCAGAAGGCGGGCCTGGGGATGGGCAGGACGACGACGGCGAAAGCCGCCATGGCCGCGATGAGTACGGCGGCAAGGCCGCACACCACGGCGTAGAGTAGCGAGGCCTGGAAGCTGTCGCCGATGCCCGCCACGTTCCAGGCGGTCTTGATGTTCTCGACGAGGTCGAAGCCCTGGAAGGTCCAGTCGGGCTTGCCCGTGTACTCGGCCGCGGGCGTCAGCGCGTTGACCACGAGGAGATAGAGCGGGATCAGCCAGAGCAGCACGCATCCGGCGATGAAGAGATGACGCACGGTGCGACCCATGGGGTGCCTCCTCAAGCCTTGGCGGTGGCGGCGCGGGCGTCGGCCTCGGCTTCGGCCTCGGGCATCTGGCGGCGCAGATACAGCCAGGAGGAGGCGACGACGATCACCGAGAGGACGAGGGCGATCGCCGATCCGTAGCCGACGTGGAAGAGCCGGAACGCCTCGCGGTACATGGTCAGGGCGAGGGTCTCGGACGAGCGGGACGGGCCGCCCTTGGTGAGGATCCAGATCATGTCGAAGGCCTTGAGGCTGTTCACGATGGCCATCCCGACCACGACGACCGTCACGGCCCGCAGCTGGGGCAGCGTGATGTACCGGAACATCCGCCAGCCGCTCGCCCCGTCCAACTGGGCCGCCTCGACGGTGTCTTGGGGGATGGCGCGAAGGCCGATCGCGAAGAGCACGACATTGAGCCCGGTGGCCTGCCACGTACTGGCGACGATCATCGACAGGGTGTTCTGCGGCCACTCCAGGAGCCAGGTCTGCGCCCACGAGTCCAGGCCGACCCCGCGAAGGACCTGGTTGACCGCGCCGTCGGAGGTCAGCATGAAGTTCCACAGGACGGCGGTGGCGGCGGCGGAGATGGCGTAGGGCAGCACGATGATGAGTTGTGCGATCCCGCCGAACCGCATCCGGTGTGTGGCGACGGCGATGAGCAGTCCGGCCAGGACGGGCAGGAGCAGCGTTCCGACCACCCACATCAGGGTGTTGAGCAGCGACCGGCCGAAGATCGGGTCGTCGGCGAGTCGCGCGTAGTTGTCGAACCCGGTGAAGCTGCTGGTGAAGCCGTTGTTCTCGAAGAAGCTGTCGTAGACGCTGCGGAAGAACGGATAGACGAGGAGTACGCCGACGAAGGCGAAGGCGGGCAGCGCCCAGGGCAGTGCGGCGAGCGGTCCGCCGAGCCGGCCGTTGCCGCGGGCCGCGTGGTGCGGGGTGCGGGTCGGGACGCGGCGGCGTACGCGCATTGGCTTCGCGGAGTGCTTGGCGGAGTGCTTGGCGGCTCGTCGGCCAGGGGTCACGATCTCCGTCATGTCTCTTCCGCCTCCCGCCAGACCTGCCACGCCTCGTCCGCGCGGTCCTGCATGGTCCGCAGCACCTCGCGGTACGAGGACGGGTTCAGCAGGAATCCGGCCAGGTCGTCGACGGTCGCCTCGACCAGTTCGGGCGGTCCCTGTTCCCAGAAGCGGTTGAGCAGCCGGAGCTTGTCTCCGCGCACCTTCTTCGCGAGGCCGCCGATCACCGGGTTCGCGGGCTCGACCTCCGGGTTGGGGCAGCCGTCCTGGAGGCTGTGCGAGAAGGCCTTCATGACGGCGGGCCGCAGCCAGTGGCCTGCCGCCTTCAACGCCTCTTCCCTGTCAGGACCCTTGACGGTGGAGACCAGAGCGCTGGACTCGAAGATGACGCAGGGGCGGGCCTTCGGGTCCGCCATGGGCAGCACGAAGGCGCCGAGGTTCTTGCCGGGCTTTCCGCCCGCGCCCACGAGGGTCGAGCCGAGCCAGGTGCCGCAGGGCACCATCCCGACCTTGCCGTGGACCAGGGCCGGGGCGGCGTCGGCGTGGCTCATGTCCATGGAGGTGAACCAGTCCTCGTCGAAGAAGGACTCCAGGGTGCGCAGGGCGCGTTCGGCGCGCGGGTCGGTGTAGCGCTCGCGGCCGTTCATCAAGTCTTCGTAGAACTGCGGGTCCTGGCGGCTGAGGATCTCCTGGAACCAGATGAAGGCGGGCCAGCGGTCGGCCGCCGAGCCGTGCAGCGGGGTGATCCCGCTCTTCTTGAGCCGCTCGCAGGTGGCGAGGAAGTCGTCCCAGGTCTCGGGGACTTGGAGGCGGTGTTCCTCGAACACCTCGATGTTGTAGAAGAACACCCAGTACGCGAGGTTCATCGGCAGGGCGTAGACCCGCCCCCGGTAGGTGAACGCGTCCCGTAACGAGGCGTCGACCCACCCCTTGCCGACGGCCCTGTCCCACTGCCGGGTCAGGTCGACGATGCCGCCGGTGCGGGCGAGGTCCTGGAGCCGGTAGCCCGACCAGTACTTGAGCATGTCCGGCGTCTTGCTGGTGCGCAGGGAGGACTTGACGACCTGCTCGAACGACTCGAGGGAGGGGTTGACCTCCGGCACGAGCCGCAGGCCCGCCACGGACTTCATGGCCGCCCCCGCGGCGGCCATCGGCTTCTCCCAGGCGGCACTGTCACCGAGCACGGCGACCTTGCCGGGAGGCTGCCCGCTCGCGGTTCCGCAGGCCGTGGCGAGCGCTCCGGCGGCGGTCGCGGCGAGGAGGGTGCGGCGGTCGAGCGGGGCATCCGATGCCGGATGAAGGCGGTGACGACTACCTGACATGGGTGGCTCCCCCAGGTGTGTGTCAGCCCGGTGTTAGCGTTAACACGGGCGTGATGGAGCTTCTCGACGCCGGGATGGGATGTCAATGGTTCGCGCAGCGCGCACGGTTCGCCAGCCCTGACAGACGGCGGATCATTGGTACAAGATCGGACAGAAGTTACCTCTAGGTATGCAGTGACTTAATGCGCCAGTAGCAGTAGAACTCGTTCCCATTCCTACGAGAGTGAGGAACGTCACATGAGTGGCATTACCACGCGCATTACCGGCCCAGAGGGCGTCACACGCCGAAGATTTATCGCTGGAACTGGTTCTATTCTTGGCGCCGTCACCCTCTCTGCTCAGACTGCCTCCGCCCAGGCACCGTCCGCAGCCGCAGCCGGACCCATCGGCGACGGAGCCCGCGTCCCCGTCCTGATCATCGGCACCGGTTACGGCGGCTCCGTCGCCGCGCTGCGCCTCGCCCAGGCGGGCGTCGACGTCCACATGATCGAGATGGGCATGGCCTGGGACACCCCCGGATCCGACGGCAAGATCTTCGCCCACACGACCTCGCCCGACGGCCGTTCCTACTGGCTTCGCACCAAGACCAAACAGCCTCTGAGCAACTTCCTCGGCTTCCCGATCGACAAGGCCATCCCCCGCTACACCGGGATCCTCGACGCCGAGGAGATGGGCGGGATCATCGTCTACCAGGGACGCGGCGTCGGCGGCGGTTCCCTGGTCAACGGCGGCATGGCGGTCACGCCCAAGCGCGAGAACTTCGGCGCCGTCCTCCCGTCGGTGGACGCCGGGGAGATGTACTCCACCTACTACCCGCGCGCCAACGCCGGTCTCGGCGTCAGCACCATCGACCCTGCCTGGTTCGACAGCGTCGACTGCTACCAGTACTCCCGGGTCGGCCGTAAGCACGCGCAGCGCTCCGGCTTCCCGTTCCTCTTCGTGCCCGGTGTCTACGACTGGGACTACATGAAGCAGGAGGCGGCAGGAACGGTCCCCAAGTCGGCGGTCGCCGGCGAGATCCTCTACGGCAACAACTACGGCAAGAAGTCGCTCCAGAAGACCTACATCGCCAAGGCCGCCGCGACCGGCAAGGTCACCATCTCCCCGCTGCACAAGGTCACTTCGGTCTCCCCCGCGTCCGGCAGCGGCTACACCGTCGTCATCGAGCAGCTCAACACCAGCGGCACCACCACCGCCACCAAGACCGTGACCGCGGACAAGGTGTTCTTCGCGGCCGGCAGCGTGGGCACCAGCAAACTACTGGTCAAACTGAAAGCCACCGGCGCGCTGCCCCACCTCAACGGCGAGATCGGCAAGGGCTGGGGCGACAACGGCAACGTCATGTGCGGCCGCGCCAACCACATGTGGGACGCGACCGGCAAGGTCCAGTCGTCCATACCCACGGCCGGCATCGACAACTGGGCCGCGGGCGGCGCGTTCGCCGAGGTCGCGCCGCTGCCCACCGGGATCGAGACCTACGCCTCGTTCTACCTCTCGATCACCAAGAACCCGAACCGTGCCGCCTTCTCCTGGAACGCGACGGCGGGCAAGGTGGAGCTGAACTGGCAGACGGCCTGGAAGCAGCCGTCCATCGACGCCGCCAAGACCATCTTCGACAAGATCAACGCCAAGGAGGGGACGATCTACCGCACCGATCTGTTCGGCACGTACAAGATCTGGGGCGATCACCTCACCTACCACCCGCTCGGTGGCGCGGTCCTGAACAAGGCCACCGACAACTACGGCCGTCTGCACGGTCATCCCGGCCTGTACGTCATCGACGGCTCGCTGATCCCCGGCAACACCAGCGTCAATCCGTTCGTCACCATCACGGCGCTCGCCGAACGGAACATCGAGAAGATCATCGCCACGGATGTGTAGCGGCACCGATGTGTAGCGGCACGGATGTGTAGCAACACCCTTCAATGCCCGGGGAGTACGCACACCGCGTCGAGGCCGAGCACGTGGTTGAGCCGGCCGAACGCCAGCCAGGAACCGATGCTCATGCTCAGTTCCACGATCTCGCGCTGGCCGTAGTGCGCGGTCATCCGCGTCCAGAACTCCTCGTCGAGGCCATGGTGATCCAGGGCGTATCGCTCGGCGTACTCGGCGGCCAGGCGTGTCCGGTCGTCGAAGGCGTCGGTGGTGCGCCACTGGGTCACCGCATCGGCGAACTCCTCCTCGACCTTCTGCCCCTCGCGTTCGGTCCGCCAGTCGAGGCAGAACAGGCACCCGTTGATCTGCGCGACGCGCAGCCGCGCGGCCTCGAACTCCCGCAGCCCCAGGGTCGTGTGCTCGTACACCGACAGCGAGAAGTTCGCGGCGGCCATGCCGATCCCGGGGACCATCTCACCCCACACGTACCCGATCGGCTCCTGCCCCTCGGGAATGTCTATGTGCATCGGGCTCATTGCTTGCTCCTTCCGAGCTTGCCGGTCGCGGGGCGCAGCGGGACGTCGAGTGCGTCGTAGAGTCCGGGTTCCGCGGCCACGAGCCAGTCGATGGCGCCGACCAGACGGCCGACGGCGGTGGCGTTGCCGCCCGCTGACCGGTTCTCGCCCTCGTCGGCGGCCTCGACCGTGACCTCGATGCGCGGGCGGCCCTCGATGATCACGCGGTGCGCGCCCGCACCGTCCGGCGGCGTCGGCCAGTCCGGTGCGCAGGACGGGTGGATGCGGGTGACGTGCTCGATGACGATGCGGGGCTCTCCCCCGACGATGCCCTGCACCTCGAACCGCACCGCGCCCTGCGTGCCCGCATCGAAGTCGCCCATCGTGCGGGTGCTCACCGAAGTGTCGAGCGCACGCCGCTCCAACGTCTCGCGAATGTCGTCGAGTTCGGCGCCCAGAGCCCTGGCCATCAGCCTGATCTGGCCGCCCCACACCATGGTCGGGACGGTCTCGGCGAGCATCAGGGGCTCGTAGTCCATCGGATGCCCCATGCCGATCAGGTGGCGTACGGAGTCCTCCTGGTCGTACGTGGAGTAGTCGAAGATCTCCTGGCAGCGGATCGCGTCGACGGTGCTGCCGAGTCCGCTGATCAGCAGGGGCAGTACGTCGTTGCCCCAGCCGGGGTCGACGCCGGACACGAAGAGCGACCCGCCGCCGTCCGCGATGGCGGCGAGGACCGGATCACGCAGCTCGGGCGGGGCGTTGCGCTGGTCGTAGAGCGCGTAGAGGGCGGGGGTGACGACCACGGCTCCGGCCCGGATCGCCCTGCCGACGTCGTCGAGGGCCTCGTCGGGGCGGATGTCGCCGGACGCCGCGTACACCACTGCCTGGGGTGAGGCCGCCAGGACCGCGTCGACGTCGTCGGTCGCGGCGACGCCCAACTGCCCCTGGAGACCGGCGAGGTCGGCCGCGTCGCGGCCGACCTTGTCGGGGTTGTGGACGAGCACGGCCGTGAGCTTCAGCGCCGGGTGGGCATCGACGGCACGGATGGCCGCTCGGCCGACATTTCCGGTGCCCCAGACAACCGTGGAAATCATGCGGCGGAGGGTAACCAGAGGGCGTATCAGTTCATAGGGCCATGACCGGAGAGATTTCCGTCAGGGGTCAGGGATGCGTGAATGCCTGGATGCCTGGATGCCTGGATGCGTGCCTAGCGGATGTTCACGTCGATGCACGCGTAGAAGGCGTTCGACGTGTCGCCGATGTTCCAGACCGCGAGCACCTTGTGCCTGCCGGTGGCGCTGCCGAGGTTGACCTGGTGCGAGACGGTGGCCGGCGGCTGCTGGTTGCCGCCGTCGATCGTCGCGACCTTCGTGCCGTCGACGAAGTACTCGTAGTTCGCGGTGCGGTGCCGTGCGGTGAACGTCCAGGTGAAGGTCTGCGTCCTGCTCACGTCGCTGACCTTCCACCCTTTGCTGTCGTCGTTCAGCTCCGCGAACCGGGCGTTGCCGCCATGGCAACTGCGCAGGCCCTTGGGCCCCTCGACGCTCTGGGGTTCGTACTTGATGTCGCCGCACGCGATCGTGCGCGCGGCGCACTGCGCCTGCCTGCTCGCCGGTGCGTTGACGTATCCGTGCGCGCTGGCCGAACCGGTCGGCAGCGTGAGGGCGAGGACCGGTGCCAGGCCCGCACCGATCATGGCGGCCAACTTCCGCTTCCTGTGCATGCATACTCCTTCACGGCGCTGGGGTGGGGGTGTGCGTGAAGACCTGGGGCCAGACGTTCGCGATGGCCGATTAGTCCAGACCATAGACTTCGGCAAGCCTCGGTCAAGGCTGCTTTCGGGCCACGTACGGGCAGCAGGCGGCGCGCGGTTTCTACGCCGTGCGGTGCAGTTGTGCCGAGAGGTGATGCTGCAGCGGCTGACCGACCGCTTCGAGGTCGTGGACGAAGGTGAGCGTGTCCGCGTCCGTCAGTTCGTAGCGGCGGCGGGTGGCCTTGACCTCCTTGGCGGTGGGGGTGCGGGCCACCTCGCTGGTGGAGAGGTCGATCGTGTTGCCGTTCGCCTGGCCCACCGCGATCTCCGCGATGCCGGTGGGCTGGGTGATCAGCGCCTCCACCCGGCCGTCGGGCTGCAGCCGCCACCAGCCGCTCTCCCGTGCGGACGGGCGCAGCGGTGCGTCGTCGGCGTCCAGGAGCCAGGCCCGTGCCTCGTAACGGAGGAAGGGGCGTCCGTCATGGCTGAAGGTGACCTCCTGGGCGTACGTGAAGTCCGCGTCAAGGGTCGGATATTCGCCCTGGCCCCGGCCGTGCCAGGTACCCAGGAGGCCGAGCACGGGCTTGAGCAGCGCGTGCGGCGCGGGCGCCTCGTCCGGTCGGTGACCGTCGGGGTACGGGTGCTCCGGTGCGGGGTCGAACACGGTGTGCGCTCCAGGGGTAGGGGCCGATGCCAGGAGGAAGCCTAGGGGCCCGCGGCGACAGTGGCCGGGAGGCGACGGCGGCGGGAGCCCTCACCGGCGGCCGAAGAGTTGGGGCATGGGACGCCACCACGGGTAATCGACCCAATTGACTTAGGGTAGCCTCACCTAGATTTTCGTTGTCCGGCCCTGGAGGGTGGCGGGTGAGTTCTTCAAGTCCGTCGGGGCGGGACGTCCTGAAAGAGTCCATACGGGGGCAGCGGCGCGATGTCGCCATCGGCTCGCTGCTGGGTTCCGGCCACCAGATAGGCGAGGCGCTGGTCCCCGTCCTGATCGGTGTCGCGATCGACCAGGCCGTCACCGACTCCGACACCGGCGCCCTGCTCGTCTGTCTCGGTGTCCTCGCCGTCGGTTATGTGGCGCTCGCGCTGAGCTTCCGCTTCGGCGCCATGGCCGGTGAGCGGGCCGCCGCCCGCGCCGAGCACACCCTGCGCATCTCTCTCGTACGCCGCATACTCGACCCCGGCGGCGGAGCCGAGGAAGGCCGGCTGCCCGGGGCGCTCGCCAACATCGCGACCGAGGACGCCAAGCGGGTCGGCGCCGTCAACATGGCCCTGATGGCCGGGATCTCGGCGCTGACCGGCATCCTCACCTGTGCCGTGGTCCTGCTGCGCATGTCGCTGACGCTCGGCCTGGTCGTGCTGCTCGGCACCCCGGTGCTGCTCTGGCTCGGGCATCTCCTGAGCAAACCGCTGGAGAGCCGCAGCGAGGCCGAGCAGGAGCGCGCGGCGCACGCGTCGGCCGTCGCCGCCGACCTGGTGACGGGCCTGCGGATCCTCAAGGGCATCGGCGGTGAGTCGGCGGCCATCGCCCGCTACCGCACCACAAGCCGCGACTCCCTGGGGGCCACCCTGAAGGCGGCGCGCGCGCAGGCCTTCCAGAGCGGTGTGGTGCTCGCGCTGACGGGCTGCCTGATCGCCGCCGTCGCACTGGTCGGCGGCAGGCTGGCCGCCCAGGGCAGCATCAGTCTTGGCGAGTTGGTGTCGGCGGTCGGGCTCGCGCTCTTCCTGCTCGGCCCCCTGGAGACGCTCTCCTGGGTCAACGCCGAGCTCGCCCAGGGCCGGGCGTCGGCCACCCGGATCGCGGAGGTCGTCGCCACACCGCCCGCCGTCACCTCCGGAGACCGCGGCCTGCCCCAGCCGGTGCGCGGCGCGGTCCGGCTCGTCGGCGTGCGGCACGGCGGGCTGCGCGGAGTGGATCTGGACATCGCGCCCGGCGAGCTGCTCGGCGTCGTCGCGACCGACCCCGCGGACGCCACCGATCTGCTGCGCTGCCTGGCCCGGCGGACCGACCCCGACACCGGGACCGTGGAACTGGACGGCATACCCCTGCGGGACCTCGACCCGGCCGAGCTGCGCACGGCGATGCTCGTCGCCGCGCACGACGCGGACCTCTTCGCAGGCACCGTCCGCGAGAACGTCACGGCCGCCGCCCCCGAGGGCACCGACCCGGAGCAGGCGATGGCGGCCGCCGGAGTGGCCCAGGTCGCGCAGACACTGCCGGACGGCGAGCACACGTCGGTCGGCGAGCGCGGCCACTCGCTCTCGGGCGGGCAGCGCCAACGGGTCGCCCTCGCGCGCGCCCTTGCGGCCGAACGGCCCGTCCTCGTGGTCCACGATCCGACCACCGCGGTCGACGCCGTGACCGAGGCCCGCATCGCGACCGGTCTCCGCGAGATCCGCAAGGGTCGCACCACGGTCCTGGTGACCACCAGTCCCGCGCTGCTCTCGGTCACCGACCGGGTGGTGCTCCTGGACGAGGGCCGGATCACCGACACGGCCCCGCACGCAGACCTGATCCAACGTCATGAGGCCTATCGCACGGCGGTGTTGGCATGAACGAGACCTCGTCCGAACAGCATCCGGACACCCGCGAGCTGCTCCCCACCGCGACCGCGGTCCGCACCCGAGCCGCGGTCCGCGAGCTGGTGCGTCCGTACCGCGGCCTGGCGTTCGGCGGCTTCGCGGTGATGATCGCGGCGACCGGCGTGGGCCTGCTCGTCCAGCCGATCCTCGGCCGCATCGTCGACCTGGTGGCCGACCAGCGGCCGGCGGGAGACCTCACGCTGCCGGTCGTCCTGCTCGTCCTGGTCGCCCTCGCACACGGCGGGACCACCGCGCTCGGCCTGTCACTCGTCTCCCGGCTCGGCGAGACCGTGCTCGCGCAACTGCGTGAGCGGTTCGTGGAGAAGGCCCTGCGGCTGCCGCTCGAACAGGTGGAGAAGGCGGGGGCGGGCGACCTCACCGCCCGGGTGACCCGCGACGTCTCCGTGGTGGGCGAGGCGGTGCGCAGCGCCCTGCCCGAACTGGCCCGTTCGCTGCTCGCCATCTTCCTGACGCTGGCCGCGATGGCGGCGCTCGACTGGCGTTTCCTGGTCGCGGCCCTCCTCGCGGTGCCCGTCCAGGCGTCCACCGCCCGCTGGTACGTGCGCCACGCCGTTCCGCTCTACGCCCAGCAGCGCATCGCCACCGGGGCACAGCAGCAGCAGTTGCTCGACACCATCGCCGGCGCGGGCACGGTGCGTGGCTTCTCCATCGAGGAGGAGCACACCGCGCGGGTGACCCGGCGTTCGTCGACCGCGGTCGAGCTGAAGATGCGCGGCATACGGCTGGTCCTGGACTTCTACAACCGCCTGCACGTCGCCGAGTACACCGGCCTCACCGCCGTCCTCGTCACCGGTTTCCTCCTCGTCCGCGCGGACTCCGTGTCCATCGGCACCGCGACCGCCGCCGCGCTCTACTTCCACAGCCTCTTCACGCCGGTCAACTCCGCGCTCGTACTCCTCGACGACGCGCAGTCGGCGACCGCCTCGCTCGCCCGCCTCGTCGGGGTGGCCGACGAGCCCACTCCTGAGCCCACGCGGCCACAGGGGACGGCCGAGCCGTCGCAGCGCGGTACGGAGCCGGACGGCACCGTCACCGTGACCGGCATCGACCACGCGTACGTACCCGGCCGTGCCGTCCTGCAGAACGTGGACCTCACGCTCCGGGCCGGAGAGCGGGTGGCGCTGGTCGGCCCGAGCGGCGCCGGCAAGACCACCCTCGCCAAACTCATAGCGGGGGTGCACCGGCCGACCTCAGGCTCGGTACGCCTGACCGGGACCCCGGGCCGTGGCAGCGGTCTGCCGGTGGCCCTGGTCACCCAGGAGACGCACGTCTTCGCCGGACCGCTGGCGGACGATCTGCGCCTCGCACGTCCCGACGCCACCGACGACGAGCTGCGCACGGCGCTGACCGATGTCGAGGCACTGGAGTGGGCGGAAGCGCTGCCCGACGGCCTGGACACCGTCGTGGGCGACGGGGGCCACCGCCTGACCTCCGCCCAGGTCCAGCAACTCGCCCTGGCCCGGCTGATGCTTGCCGACCCGCCGGTCGCCGTGCTCGACGAGGCGACGGCCGAGGCCGGCAGCACCGGCGCGCGCCTCCTGGAGAAGGCCGCGGGCCGGGCGGTCGAGGGACGCACCGCGCTCGTCGTCGCGCACCGCCTCACCCAGGCCGCGACCGCGGACCGGATCGTCGTCATGGAGGACGGCCGGATCGTGGAGAGCGGCACCCACGACGAACTGCGCGAAGGCTCCGGCCCCTACGCCTCCTTGTGGGAGGCGTGGTCCGGCACCCGTACCGCGACCGAGGCGCCCCCCACGCACCACGGCGGCCCCGACACCGTGAAGGACGACGACTGACCCTCGGGACCCGTTCTTCGCCTTCGGCGACACCGGGACGAAGGTGAAGCAGCACGACGGAAGCCGGTGAACGTATGATCAGCCGATGTCTGACACGACCGAAACCACGCCCGGCTGGCTGACCTCCGACGAGCTCGAGCAGGCCCGTAACCGCATGCCGATCCTGTACGTCGAGGCCGTGCCGGTGCGCGTCGACGACAGCGGCGAAGTCACCAGCATCGGACTGCTGTTGGGCATGGGGCGGGACGGGTCGGTCAGCCGCTCCCTCGTCTCCGGACGGGTCCTGCACCACGAGCGGGTCCGGGACGCCCTCCTGCGCCACCTGGAGAAGGATCTCGGCCCGGTGGCACTCCCCCGCGTCCCGGCCTCCCTGCAGCCCTTCACCGTCGCCGAGTACTTCCCCACGCAAGGCATCACGCCGTTCCACGACCCCCGCCAGCACGCCGTGTCCCTCGCCTACATCGTCCCGGTGGCCGGCGACTGCCGCCCCCGGCAGGACGCTCTCGACCTGGTCTGGTTCAGTCCGCAGGAGGCCTCGTCCGAGGTGGTCCAGAACGAGATGCCGGGCGGTCACGGCCTTCTCCTCAAGCAGGCCCTGGCGCACGCCGGTTGCCTGACCTGAAGGGACCGGACCAGACGGGACCAGACAGGAGGGGCCTGACGGATTAGGTAAGGCTCGGCTAAGTTGATCGGCGAGTGCCTTCCTCCGAAGGCACATCTGCCAAGGAGATCGACGCAGCATGAGCTCAACCATCCGCCGGGCCCGCCGTACCACCGCGATCACCGTGTCGCTCGCCGCGGGAAGTGCCCTGGTCTCGACCGGCACCGCGGGCGCCGACACCGCGAAGACCGGCTCGCCCGCCGTCACGGCGCCGATCAGGCAAGGCCTGTACCAGTCCGCGTACTCCGAGCGGAACGACGCGCTCTGGATGACCTCCTCCGTGGGCATGCCGCCCGCCACCGTCACCGACTCCCGTCTGCTGAAGGTCGACCCGGACACCCTCAAGGTGGAGAAGGCCTACACGCCACCGGTCACCGACGCGGCCACCGGTGCCGTCGAGGCGGTCTACGGCGTCACCGTCGATGACGAGCACAACACCGTCTGGACGACCAACACCCGCGACAACAGCGTCGCCGTCTACAGCCAGCGCACCGGCAAGCGCCTCGCCACGCTGCCGAACGTGAACCACGCCCGCGAGATAGTCGTCGACGAGCGGCGCGACACGGTGTGGGCGAGCTCCTTCGCCGACGGCAGCCTCGTCGCGTTCGACTCCGGCACCTTCAAGGAGAAGAAGCGCGTCACCGTCCCCGGCACAGGACCGACGGGCATCACCGTGAACGAACGGACCGGTTCGGTGTACGCAGCCGACTACCACGGCGCCCAGATCATCGAGGTCTCCCGCGGCTCCGAGAGCCCGCGGCTCATCCCGGCCGGCGAAGGACCGCTCTCGATCGCCCTCTCCAAGAACGGCCGCACCGCCTACACCGCCGACCAGACCTCCGGCACGGTCACCGTCGTCGACCTGCGCGAGGGTGCGGTCACCCGGTCCGTGGCCACCGGCGGCGGCACCAAGTCCGTGGCCGTCGACCACCGCTCGGGCCACGTCCTTGCCGTCAACCGCACCACCGCCACCGTCACGGTCGTCGACCCGCACAAGGGAGCCGTGGTGAAGTCCGTGGCCACCGGCGCGAACCCCAACCACGTCCAGGTGGCCGACGGTCACGCGTACGTGGTCGACAAGTCGGGCTCGGGCCCCGCGGGCGAGGATCTGCTGACCCGCGTCCGCCTCCGCCGCTGAAAGGCGAGTTCAGGAAGAGATCAGGGGGAGATCAGCGGGAGTTCAGGGTGAGGGCTGGGGAGTCATCCTGTGCAGCCCCTTGCGGTCGTAGTAGCGGGTCATCGCGAACCCGAAGGCCACCGCGACGGCGCTCCCGATCGCGATCATGATCCAGGCGCGGGCGAGACCGGCATCGGCGCGGGCGTCGAAGAAGAGGATGGAGCGGACGCCCCCGCTGAGCTGGCGCATGGGCTCGAAGATGCCGAGGAAGCGGTAGAAGGCGGGGACCGCCTCCAGCGGGATGGTGGCTCCGGAGGAGGGCAGGCCCAGGACGATGAAGACGAACATGGACACGAGCTGGCCGATCCCACCGAAGGCCGCGTTGATGGCCTGGACACCCAGGCCGACCGCGAGGCTCGCGCAGTAGGAGAAGATCCACAGCAGCGGCAGATGGGTGGCGTCCATCCCGAGGATCGCGATGGTGGCCAGCATGATCAAGGTGGTGGTCAGGACGGTGATCCCCGCGGTCATGGCCATCTTCAGGAGCAGCGTCTGCGTGCGGCTGATCGGCACGGTCGGGCGCCGGGTGTGCCAGGGACCGATCTCACTGTCCGCGTAGCCGAGAGCGGTGTCGACGCCCATGCTGATGAGGTTGGCGCCGAGGAAGCCTGCCAGCACGAGCAGCAGGGTGTAGTAGAACGCGCTCAGGCCCAACCCGCTGTTGTCGCCGATGGGGTGGCCGACCTCGGTGGTGATGCCGACGGGGTCGCTGAGCAGCAGGCCCGTGGTGGAACCGGCCTCCTTGTCGGCGCCCGCCGCCTTCAGCTCCTTGCCGATGGCTTGGGAGGACTGCTGTGCGGCCGCCGTGGCGATCCTGCTCGCCAGGGAGGAACCGAGGCTGCCCATGCCGGGGTTGGTGAGGACCGTCATCGTCGGCCGCTCCGTCGCGCGCGTGGTGGTGAGCGCGGCGACGGAGTCGCTGAAGTTCGCGGGGACGAGCAGGGCGCCGTAGATCTTGCCGGAGTCCAGCTCGTCCTGGGCCTGGGCCCGCGTGAGCCGGCGCCAGTCGGCCTTGTCGCTCGACGTGTCGGCGACGACGGTCTCGGCGAGCCGCGTGCCCAGGTTCTGCCGCTGCCCGGCCGGGGGCTTTCCCTGGTCCTCGTTGACGATGGCGATGGGCAGGTGGCGCAGGTCGCGGTTGGGGCTGATGATGCCGCCCATGTAGAGCAGGGACAGCAGCAGGGCGAGCAGCCCGGTCAGAACGGTGGGCACCAGCCACAGTTTGGGGCGGCGCAGAAGCGCCGATGCACGTGCCTCGGCGCCGTTGTGACGGGGAGCTCTGTCGGCCGTGGTGTCGTCGGTGTCGTGGGTGTCGTCGTCCATGGTGCCCACCTTCGGTGCCGCGTGCGGCGCCCGGAGCGAACAACACGTTCAGGGGCGAAGGACCAGGCGAATGGGGTCTCCCTCTGTGCGCCAGGGACCCGCGTACTAGCCGCCGACGAAGTCCCGCACCTCCTGTGACACCCCGTCATCGCCCAGCAGGTCGTTGTGTTTCAGGCACCCCGCCCCGTTGTTCGTCGCACCGTCGAGGAGCACGCTGTCGTCCGGGTTGATGACCTCGTCGCAGTTGGACCACCAGGTCGCGTAGGCGACGTCTCCCGGCGTCTCGTCGCCCTCCGCGAGCCCGTCCTGGACGTACGAACCCGGTGTCATGTCACGGCAGGCCTGCGACCAGGCGGCGCAGGCCCAGGCCGTGGACGTGCCGTGGTTGGGTCCTGCGAGGGAGGCCCAGTGGGCCACCGTGGCGGTGCCGCCGCCGTGCTTGACGTACCAGCGGGTGACGAGGCTCCCGAAGGAGTGGGCGACGATGTCCACCTCGGCGGCGCCCGACCGGGCGCGCACCTCCTCGACGTACGCGGCGAACCGGCCGGAGAGCACCTCGTTCACCGACTGGCTGGTGTCGTACCCCCAGGAGAACAGCTCGGCGTCCGTGTAGCCGGACGCCTTGAAGTCGTCGCGCAGGGAGCCCCACACGCCTGGGTCGGCGTTGTAGCCATGGACGAAGATCACCGGAGTGCGGGCGGCCGTCGGGGCCTCGTCCGCCTGGGCCGCGGTCAGCGGCGTCAGCAGGGCGGCGGCGGCCGCGATGGTCAGTGGGACGGAAGATCGGCGCAGCACAGGTTCCCCCTCGGGCCGGCGGACGTCACCACGTTCACCGCGTCAGGACACGTGACGCGTGACGCGTGAGCGGTGCCGAGAATGGTGAGGTCTGCGCCGACGAATGAACAGCCTTGTGCAGCAGGGAAGTTACCGCGGGTACGGGTGAGTGCTAGGCCTCGGAGTGATCCGGTGCGCTCGCCTCGTCGTCCGGGTTCCAGTCGAGGAGCCGTACTTTCGCGACCGTCCGCACATGCCGGCGCATCGCGGCCGCGGCCGCCCGGCCCCGGCCGGCCTCGATCGCGTCGAGGATCTCGTGGTGCTGGGCGAGGGAGCGGGCGGGCCGCCGCACCTGGCGCAGCGATTCGTTGCGGCTCTCGGTGATCTGCTCGGCGATGGAGCGCATGAACTCGGCGAGCAGCGCGCTGTGGGCCGCCGCGGTCACGGCGGCGTGGAAGAGCCGGTCGCCCTCGACGCCGCGCTCGCCCGCCTCGATCTCCCGCGCCATCGTGGCGAGGGCGTCCCGCATGGCCCGCAGGTCATCGTCCGTGCGCCGCTCGGCGGCCAGTTCGGCGAGCTTCGTCTCCAGGGCCTCACGCGCCTCGAGCACGTCGGGCAGCCGCCGCTTGCGCTCCACGAGCCGCTCCACGGGCTCGGCGTCCAGACTGTCCTTGACCAGATAGGTGCCGCCGCCGTGCCGCACCTCGACCAGGCCCTGCACTTCGAGTACGACGATGGCCTGCTTGACGGAGGCACGGGACACGCCGAGGCGCTGGGCCAGTTCACGCTCGGGCGGCAGCCGGTCGCCGGAGCGCAGGGCGCCTTCGCCGACGTAGGAACGGAGCCGGTCGAGCACCTGCTCGTACAGCCTCGTCCTGCCCATGGGGCGCAGCGCGTCAGACATCCCAACCCCCCATTTCGGTCCCCGTGCAGGATTTCGGTCCCCTTGCCGATGGATTCGCAGCCTAACAGCGGCCGACCCAGTGGACGAGTGGCCAAGTGGTTCAGCCAATTTACGTCCGATCCCTTGACGGCCGAAACCGATACCCCGACGCTGAGTTCCGCCAACAGCCGGATTGGCTCAGCCACTTGGCCACTGCTGGGCCAGAGGCCGAGCCGGCCTGCCGCTCACGGCCGAACCACGGCCCCGCAAGGACGGCCCCAGGGACGGGAGCCCACGATGTCCGCCGAACTCATCTCCATCCTCGTACTCGTGGTGGTCTTCGTGATCGCCACCACCCGCTCCATCAACATGGGCGCGCTCGCCTTCGCCGCCGCCTTCGCGGTCGGCGAACTGGCCGCCGACCTCGACGCGGACGGCATCTTCGCCGGCTTCCCGGGCGATCTGTTCGTCGTCCTGGTCGGCGTGACCTATCTGTTCGCCATCGCCCGCGCCAACGGCACCACGGACTGGCTGGTGCACGCGTCCATCCGGCTCGTGCGCGGACGGATCGCGCTGATCCCCTGGGTGATGTTCGTGATCACCGGGGCGCTCACCGCGATCGGCGCGGTCAGCCCGGCCGCCGTGGCGATCGTCGCGCCCATCGCCCTGAGCTTCGCCGCCCAGTACGGCATCAGCCCGCTCCTGATGGGCGCCATGGTGGTGCACGGGGCCCAGGGCGGCGGTTTCTCGCCCATCAGCATCTACGGCTCGATCGTCAACGGCATCGTGGAGCGCGAGAAGCTGCCGGGGAACGAGCTCGCGCTCTTCCTCGCCTCGCTCGTCGTCAACCTCCTCATCGCCGGGATCGTCTTCGTCCTCTTCGGCGGGCTGAAGCTGGGCGGTCGCGACACCGGCGACGGACAGCGCGGCACCGGCGACGAGCAGAAGGAGGCGGGTTCGCGTCTCGATCCGGCCAAGATCGCCACTCTCGCCGCCCTGGTCGCCCTCGTCGTCGCCGTGCTCGGCTTCGACCTCGACGCCGGTCTGAGCGCCATCACCCTGGCCGTGATCCTGAGCGCGTTCTGGCCCGACTCCAGCCGCAAGGCCGTCGGCGAGATCGCCTGGCCGACTGTGCTGCTGATCTGCGGTGTGCTGACGTACGTCGGCGTCCTGGAGGAGATGGGCACCATCGACTGGGCCGGTGAGGGCGTGTCCGACATCGGCGTCCCGCTCCTCGCCGCCCTGCTGCTCTGCTACATCGGCGCGATCATCTCCGCGTTCGCCTCCTCCGTCGGGATCATGGGCGCGCTCATCCCGCTCGCCGTGCCGTTCCTCGCGCAGGGCGAGATCGGCGCGGTCGGCATGATCGCGGCGCTCGCCGTCTCCGCCACCGTCGTGGACGTCAGCCCCTTCTCGACCAACGGCGCGCTGGTGCTCGCCGCCGCCCCGGACGTCGACCGGGAACGCTTCTTCCGGCAGCTGATGGTGTACGGCGGAATCGTGGTGGCCGTGGTGCCCGCAGCGGTGTGGTTCGTGCTCGTGGTGCCAGGATTCGGGTAGGACGGCTGCACGGCCCCCAACGATCTTCGACGACAACCAAGGAGATACGCAGCGTGAGTTCTCCCCACCCGCCCCTCTTCCCGACCCTCGTCGCGGGCCCCGACCTCCCCGCCCTGCGCTTCGGCACACGTTCACTGACGTACGCCGAACTCGCCGCCACGGCCGGTTCCGTGGCCACCTCGATCGGCTCGGCGAGCCGGGTCGCGCTGTGGGCGACGCCGACGCTCGAAACCGCCGTCGGTGTCGTGGCCGCGCTGCTGGCCGGTGTGCCCGTCGTGCCGCTGAACCCGAAGACCGGCGAGCGCGAGCTGGGGCACATCGTGGCCGACAGTGCCCCCTCGGTGGTGCTTGCGGCACCGGGCGATGAACTCCCTGCTCCACTGCGGGTGTTGGAGCGTACGGACATCACGCTCACCGGCAGCGTGACAGCGACCGCGGTCCCCGAGCCCGACCCGGAATCCCCCGCCCTGATCGTCTACACCTCGGGCACCACAGGCCCGCCCAAGGGCGCGGTGCTGCCCCGCAGGGCCCTTGCCGCCACCTTGGACGCCCTTGAGGACGCCTGGCAGTGGACCTCCGACGACGTGCTGGTGCACGGACTTCCGCTGTTCCATGTGCACGGTCTCATCCTCGGCATCCTCGGGCCGCTGCGCCGGGGCGGTTCGGTGCGGCACCTGGGCCGGTTCTCCATCGAGGGGGTGCGGCGCGAACTGTCCGACGGGGCCACGATGCTGTTCGGCGTGCCCACGATGTACCACCGCATCGCGGAGGCGCTGCCCACCGACCCGGGTCTCGCCAAGGCCCTGTCCGGCGCGCGGCTCCTGGTCTCGGGGTCGGCCGCACTGCCCGTGCACGACCACGAGCGGATCGCGGCGGCGACAGGGCGCCGGGTGATCGAGCGGTACGGCATGACGGAGACCCTGATGAACACGAGCGTGCGGGCCGACGGCGAACCGCGCGCCGGAACCGTCGGGGTGCCGCTTGGCGGTGTGGAGCTGCGGTTCGTGGACGAGGCGGGCGCCGAGACCTCGGACCGGCAGGAGGTCGGCGAGATCGAGGTGCGCGGCCCGAATCTGTTCACCGAGTATCTGAACCGGCCCGACGCCACCGCCGCGGCCTTCACCGCCGACGGCTGGTTCCGCACCGGAGACATGGCGGTCCGTGACGACGACGGCTACGTACGCATCGTCGGCCGCAAGGCCACCGACCTCATCAAGAGCGGCGGCTACAAGATCGGTGCGGGCGAGATCGAGAACGCCCTGCTCGAGCACCCGGGCGTGCGGGAGGCCGCGGTGACCGGTGAACCGGACGACGACCTGGGCGAGCGCATCGTCGCCTGGATCGTACCGACGGACCCCGAACAACCTCCGGCAGAAGGGGACTTGGCCGATCACGTGGCCGCCCAGCTGGCCCCGCACAAGCGCCCCCGGGCCGTGCGCTTTCTGGCGGAGCTTCCCCGCAACGACATGGGAAAGATCATGAAGCGATCCCTCCATGCCTGAGCCCACTCCTGAAGGAACGGCGGCTCGCCCGACCGCACGCGCGGCCATCGCCGCCGTGGCCGATCAGGACAGCTTCCTCGAACTCCCCTGCCCCACAGAGGGGTTGTCCGAGGATGGTCCGGACGGCCCGCTCGCCTGGCATGGATACGCCGACTCCCGCGCCCGCGCCGAGGAACGCACCGGCGAACGGGAGTCGGTGGTCTGCGGCGCCGCCACCATCGGCGGCACCCGGGCGGTGCTCGTCTCCTTCGAGTTCGGCTTCCTGGGCGGCTCCCTCGGCGAGCGCACCGGGGACCGCCTGGAGGCAGCCCACCGCCACGCCCGGGACCACCGGCTGCCTGTCGTCTCGCTGATCGCGACGGGCGGCAGCCGTATGCAGGAGGGCATGCGCGCCCTGGTCCAACTGCAGCGCGTGGCCCGGCAGTCAGAGCTCACCGGCGCGGCGGGGCTCGCCCGGATCGCGGTCCTTCGCGATCCGACCACCGGCGGCGGCTGGGCCACCCTGGGAGCGGGCGCCGACCTGATCCTTGCGCTGCCCGGCAGCCAGGTCGGCTTCGCCGGGTCGCGGGTACGCCCGGCGGACACGGATCCGGCGGCGTACACCGCCGAGGCGCAGCTGGCGGCGGGCGCGATCGACGATGTCGTACGCCCCGAGGAACTGCGGGAGGCGCTGGCGCTGCGCCTCAGGCTGCTGTCCGCTCCCACCACCCCCGAACCCGCCGAACCCCCCACCGCACTCGGCCGCACCGAGCTGCCCACCACCGGCTGGGAGGCCGTCAGCCGCGCCCGCGCCGCCGAACGTCCGCGCGCCACGGCCTACTTGGACGCCTACTTCATCGAGCGCGCGCCCCTGCGGGGCGACCGGTGCGGGGGCACGGACCCGGGGATGCTCTGCGGATTCGGGCTGCACGAGGGGCGGACGGTCGCCTACGCGGCGCAGTGCGGGACGGCGACGACGCCCGCCGGTTACCGCACCGCGGCCCGTCTTGTCCGGCTCGCGGGGCGGCTCGGCATTCCCGTGCTCACGCTCGTCGACACCCCGGGTGCCGCGAACGGGGCGGAGGCCGAGCGAGCGGGGGCGGGCGCCGCCATCGCCGAACTGTTCGCCGCCGTCGCCACGGCATCTGTCCCGGTCACCTCGCTGGTCATCGGCGAGGGCGGATCCGGCGGCGCACTCGCCCTCGCGGCACCGGGCAACCTCTGGGCGACACCGGACAGTTACTTCTCGGTGATCGCACCGGAACTCGCCACCGCGATCCTCAAACGGGGGCACGAGGAGACCCGGTCGACGGCGGAACACCTGCGCCTGCGCCCTCAGGATCTGGTCGAACTCGGCGTTGCCAGAGGCATTGTGACGGGGCATCACCACTAGACGGAGTTGGCTGGAGTCAGTCATCCGCTGTTCCGATCAATCCCGCACGCTTCTACCATCCAAGCGAGGCAGCGGGGCCCGCGAGCCGTGTCCGCACCAGCTCCAGCCGCTGTCCTCCCCGTTCTACGGTGGTGTACTCCCGCGACCCCACCGCCGGGGAGGGCATTCCGCGCGCGGAGGCGATGACGGGGAACCTCGCCCTCGCGCGCCCGACGGCCGTCGCCATTTCAGCAGGCGGCGGCCGTCCCCCGTATGCCACCCCCGCACGGTTCTTACGGACCCGTGACGAAGCCCCGTCGGTGATCGTCAGCCCGGCCCGGCGCATCTAGCGTGGGCCGCATGCGCGTACTTGTCACCGGCGGCGCCGGGTTCATCGGATCGCACGTGGTCGAAGCCCTCACGGAACGCGGGCACGAAGTCGTGGTGCTCGACGCCCTGCTGCCGTCCGCCCACGCCGAACCACCGCGGCCGCCCGCCGGACAGCGGTGGACCGTCGCCGATGTCCGGGACCGGGACGCGGTGCGGGACGCGCTGCGCGGGGTGGACGCGGTCTGCCATCAGGCGGCGATGGTGGGGCTCGGCAAGGACTTCGCGGACGCCCCCGAGTACGTCGGCTGCAACGACCTGGGCACGGCCGTCCTGCTCGCCGCGATGGCCGAGAGCGGGGTACGGGATCTGGTGCTCGCCGGGTCGATGGTGGTGTACGGGGAAGGGCGGTACGAGTGCGCACGGCACGGGGCCGTCCGGCCGGGCCCGCGCGCCGCGGCGGATCTGGACGCCGGGCGCTTCGAGCCACTCTGCCCCGACTGCGGGGCCGAGTTGAGGCCTGGCCTGGTGGGCGAGGACGCGCCCACCGATCCACGCAATGTGTACGCCTCCACCAAGCTGGCGCAGGAGCATCTGGCCGCCGCGTGGGCACGGGCGACGGGCGGCCGCGCGGTGTCGTTGCGCTACCACAACGTGTACGGCCCCGGCATGCCCCGCGACACCCCCTACGCCGGCGTGGCCTCGTTCTTCCGTTCCTCGCTCGAGCGGGGCGAGGCGCCCCAGGTCTTCGAGGACGGCTGCCAGCGGCGGGACTTCGTGCACGTACGGGATGTGGCGGCGGCCAATGCGACGGCCCTGGAATCGCTGCGCGAGCGGGACGCGGGGGTGTGCACGGCGTACAACACCGGCAGCGGGGAGCCGCACACCGTCGGGGAGATGGCACGCGAGCTGGCGCGGGCGTTCGGTGGCCCGGCTCCGGTGGTGACGGGTGAGTACCGGCTCGGGGACGTCCGGCATGTCACGGCGGACTCGGGGCGGCTGCGGGCGGAGCTGGGGTGGCGGGCCGATGTGGGCTTCGCCGAGGGGATGGCGTCCTTCGCGAAGGCGCCGTTGCGGGGCTAGCCCCGTCGGGGTCCCGCTCTTCCCGGGAACAGCGCTTACGCCCGTGCCGTCGGCAGCGTGACCTCGAAGCAGCAGCCGCCCGCCACATTGCGTACGGCAGCCCGGCCCTGGTGGGCCTCGACGATGCCGCGCACGATCGCGAGGCCGAGTCCCGCGCCCGCCGGGGGCGTGCGGGACTGGCTGCCGCGCCAGCCGGTGTCGAAGACACGGGACAGGTCTTCCTCGGGGATGCCGCCGCAGCCGTCGGTCACGGAGAGCACCACTCCGTCGGGGGAACGCTCGGCGGCCACCGCGACGGTTCCGTCGGCCGGCGTACGGCGGATCGCGTTGATCAGGAGATTGCCGAGGACGCGGCTCATCTCCTTGCTGTCGACCTCCACCGGGACGGCCTCGACGCTGTCTCCCACGAGATGCACCCGGTGCTCGCGGGCGAGTGGGTCGACGCCCGCGAGCGCATCGCCCACGAGGTCGTAGACGGAGATGCGGGACGGCGAGAGAGCCAGCGCGCCGGCGTGGATGCGGGAGAGCTCGAAGAGGTCTCCGACCATGGAGTTGAGGCGTTCGACCTCGGTGCGGATCTGGCGCAGATAGCGGTCCGGTTCGGCCGCCACGCCGTCCTCCAGCGCCTCGGACATGGCCCGCAGTCCGGCCAGCGGGGTGCGCAGGTCGTGCGAGATCCAGGCGACCAGTTCGCGCCGGGAACGTTCCAGGGCGCGCTCGCGCTCCCTGGACTCGGCGAGCTTGGCGCTTGTCGACTCCAACTCCCTCGTCAGCGCCGCGAGTTCGGCGCTGACGGGTTCGGGCGGGGCCGCGAAGCTGCCGCCGTCGCCGAAGGACCGGGCGGCCAGGGTCAGGGCATTGCTGCGGGCGACCACCCAGCGGCCGAGCAGCAGCGCGGTGGCGAGCGAGACCACGGCGGCCATCGCCACGACGATGGTGACCACGGTCAGGTCGTGCGGCGACAGGAACATCTCCCACGCCACCGCGAGCGTCCCGGCCAGCATCGCGAGCACCGCGACGGCCGCCACGACGGTCATCGTCACCGTGAGGGAGCGGTGCCGCAGGAGGCGCAGCGCCAAGGCGCCCAGGAGCCCGGCGCTCGCAGCACCCAGGAAGGCGAAGAGGGCGATGAGGAGGATGTCCTGCATGAGGGTCAGCCTTCGGCTCGGGGCGGTACGCGGTCACCGTCGGGGTCGCGAGGACCGCGAGGAGCGTGGGGAGCGGAAGGGCCGTGAGGAGCGTGAGGAGCGGGCGGGTCGCGGTCGGACGCGTCATCACCGGCACCCTCAGGGACCTCTCCCCCGTCCGGCACGTCGAGGCGGTACCCCATGCCCCACACCGTCTGGATGAGCCGCGGCCTGGCCGGGTCGTCCTCGACCTTGCCGCGCAGCCTGCGGATGTGGACCGTGACCGTGGACAGGTCGCCGAACTCCCAGCCCCACACTTCCCGCATCAGCTCCTCCCGCCCGAACGCCTGCCCCGGATGGCGCAGCAGGAAGGCGAGAAGGTCGAACTCGCGCAGGGTGAGGGCGAGTTCGACACCACCCTTCGTCGCGCGACGCGCAGCCGGGTCCACCCACAGACCGGCGGCCCGCAGCGTGGCGACGGCCTGGGGAGCACGTACGGCGCGGCTGCGGCGCAGCACCGACTCCACCCGAAGGACCAGTTCGCGCGGGCTGAAGGGCTTGGTGACGTAGTCATCTGCCCCCACCTCAAGGCCCAGGATCCGGTCGTCCTCGTCGCCACGGGCCGTGAGCATGATGACGGGCACCGGACCCCTGACGCGCAGGCGGCGGCACACCTCCAGACCGTCCATGCCGGGCAGCATCAGATCGAGGACGACCAGGTCGGGCCGGAACACCCCGGCGCGTTCGAGCGCCCCGGGGCCGTCCTCGGCGCGCTCGACCGTGTAGCCGCCGCGCTCGAGGTAGCCCGCGACGACCTCGGCGACGGTCGGGTCGTCGTCCACGACGAGCACCCGGGGCACATCGGGCGCGCCGGCCCCGGCGTGCGGGCTGTCCTGCGGTGGTGGCTGCATGCCGCAAGCCTCGCACCTGTCGCGCGCCGACCTGCCCGGCAGAGCCCCTCGCGGTTGCCGACGTCCCCGTTTCGTAAGAACCTCAAGTCCGAAATATCCGGTTCAGATTCATAGGGTGAGTCACATGACCCCCTCCCCCTCCGCAGAACCCGACGTGCCGGACGCACCTGACGCGCGCGCCCTTCGGGTCGATGTCATCCTGCCCTGCCTCGACGAGGCCGCCGCGCTGCCCTGGGTCCTGGAACGCGTTCCCGAGGACTGGCGGGCCGTCGTCGTCGACAACGGCTCCACCGACGGTTCGGCCGACATCGCCCGCGCCCTGGGCGCCACCGTCGTGCATGAGCGGCGGCGGGGCTTCGGGGCCGCCTGCCACGCGGGCCTCACGGCGTCCGACGCGGACGTCGTGTGCTTCTGCGACTGCGACGCCTCCCTCGACCCGGGGCTGCTGCGGCCCTTCGTACGCAGGGTGACGGAGGGAGCCGCCGATCTCGTCGTCGGACGGCGGCGCCCGCAGGGACGCGGCGCCTGGCCGCCGCACGCGCGGGCGGGCAATCTGGCGCTCGCGCGGATGCTGCGGCGGCGCACCGGCGTACGGCTGCACGACCTGGGACCGATGCGGGCGGCGCGGCGCGAGGAGCTGCTCGCGCTCGGCCTGACCGACCGGCGCAGCGGATACCCGCTGCAGATGGTCGTGCGGGCGGCCGACGCCGGCTGGCGGATCGAGGAGCGGGACGTGCCGTATCTGCCGCGTGCCGGGAAATCGAAGGTCACGGGAACGTGGCTCGGGACGTGGCACGCGGTGCGCGACATGCGGGCCGTGCTCGCGGAGCCGCCGCAGGCGCCCCCCGTCGGCCGTGCGCGGCGGGCGTCGGGCGGTGCGCTGTGACCTCGTACGGGACGACCTTGCTCGTCATCGCCAAGGAACCACTGCCGGGGCGCGTGAAGACTCGCCTCACTCCGCCCTACACCCCCCAGGAAGCCGCCGAGCTGGCGGCGGCCTCGCTCGCCGACACCCTGGCCACCGTGCTCGCTGCGCCCGCCCGCCGACGCGTCCTGGTGCTCGACGGGCAGTCGGGGCCCTGGCTCCCTTCCGGCATCGAGGTGGTGCCCCAGTGCGCGGGCGGCCTGGACGAACGGCTCGCCGCGGCGTTCGGCGGCTGCTCGGGCCCGGCCCTCCTGGTGGGCATGGACACCCCGCAGATCACCCCTGGCCTGCTCGCCCCCGCGCTCGGCCCCGACGCCTGGCGGGACTGCGACGCCTGGTTCGGCCCTGCCGTCGACGGCGGCTTCTGGGCGCTCGGCCTCGCCGAGCCCGATCCGGAGCTCCTGCGCGGCGTCCCCATGTCGAGGCCCGACACCGGCGCCCTTCAACGGTCCCGG
>NZ_BAAAUG010000049.1:0-11639 GCF_039533825.1 Streptomyces rectiviolaceus | reverse complement strand
CACCACCGCGCGCCGCTCGGCGACCGGCAGCGCCATCAGCTCGCGGTGCGCGGCCAGGATGCGGGCGGACGCGGGCGGGACGGCGGTGTCGGGGTGGTGGCGGCGGTCGAGCGCGTACTGGAAGAGGGCGCCCTGCCACGGCTTGTCCGGGTCGGGCGCGGCGTGCACGAGGTTGAGGATGTCGCCGAAGCGGTAACCCTTGGACGCCGTGTCGTACTTGAGCAGCGCCTTCTCCCCGTACAGGCGGCGCACGGCATCCGCGATGCCCCGCTTGACGGGCTTGGGGATGTTGCGGCCGTACGTCGCCGTCCAGTACCCGAGCAGCTCGCCGGGCTCGTCCGGGCGGCGCAGCACGGAGGCGACGACCTGGCGGTTGGCGGGTCCTTCGGTGGCACCGGCGTCGAGGCGCGCCTTGACGTACTCGGCGGCGCCGACGATCGAGGCCGTACGCATGTTGCCGTCGCCGCGCAGCCAGCCGAGCAGACCCGCGGTCCACTCCGGGTCCTCGACAGCGAGGCGTCGCACGAGGGTGGCGAAGCGGTCGTCGCGATCGTCGCCGGTCTCGTAAAAGGTCTGCTGGGACACGAAATTCGCCACCGCGAGAAGAAAGAGCTCGGAGCGCGGGTCGCGGAGGCGGCCTCGGCCGCCCTGATGGGTCGGCGCGGTGCGTCCGGTCGACTTCACGACGGAAGTGACGAGCGCCTTGGCGGACTTGGTGTTGAAGCGTGCCATGTGAATTCCCCCGAATTCAGAATTGCAGGGGGAGGCAGCACAGCAATAGGGCATGGCACACCGATGACGGAGCTGGGCACGACCTGCCGCTGAGCCTCCCGAGATCAAAGTGGCTGCGGCATGGATTCTTTGAAGGAAGTAGCCGCTGCCCGCGCACCGGGAGGTGCGTGAAATATGTGAAGGAGTGCGAGTAAGTCCTGCCGGTAAGTCCTGCCTTCGCACCCGGACGAGCTTCACCTTAGGAGGGTGAACTGGTGGGGCACCAATGCTTTTTCCTGCAACCGTACGATGGCTCCCAGGCGTCGCACAGATCGTCCGGAGGGGCGGTCGAGGCGGAGGGGGATGCCGGGGCATGGCACAGGCGGCGCAGGGCGAGCCGGTCGAGCTCGGTGGGTTCCGGATCGTCGCGCGGCTCGGCGAGGGCGGGATGGGGCGTGTGCACCTGGCGCGTTCGGCGTCGGGGCGGCTCGCGGCCGTCAAGACGGTCCATGAACACCTCGCCGTGGAAGCCGAGTTCAGGGAGCGATTCCGCCGCGAGACCGTCGCCGCGCGCGCCGTCGCGGGCCCCTTCACCGCGGCGGTCATCGACGCCGACCCGGATGCGGCACAGCCGTGGCTCGCCACGGAGTTCTGCGCGGGCCCCGAGCTGACCGCCGCCGTATCCGCGCACGGGCCCCTCGGCTCCGCCGAACTCGCCGCACTGGGCGCCGCGCTCGCCGAGGCGCTCGCGGGGGTGCACGCGGTGGGACTCACCCACCGTGACCTGAAACCGTCGAACATCGTCATCGGCCGCGACGGCCCGAAGGTCCTCGACTTCGGCATCGCGAAGAGCGCGGCCGACGAGAGCCTGACCGCCGACGACGAGGCGATCGGCTCACCCGGCTTCATCGCCCCCGAACAGCTCGCCCGTGACAGCCGACCGGGGCCCGCGGCCGATGTGTTCGCACTCGGCGCCGTACTCACGCTCGCCGCCACGGGCCGCGCCCCGTTCGGCACGGGCGGCGCCCCCGCGGTCCTGTACCGCACGCTGCACGACGAGCCGGACCTGGAGGGCGTGCCCGGCGCCCCCTGGCACACGTTCCTCGGCCGCTGCCTGGCCCGCGACCCGGCGGACCGGCCGACGGTCGGCGAGGTGCTCGCCTGGTGCGGGGCACGGGCCGACGATGCGCCGTGGTGGGAGCGGGAGCCGGTGTCCGGGCTCGTGCGCCGCCATGAGGACGAGATCGCGGAGCTGGTCGCGGAGCTTGTCGCGCGGGACGCCGACGACTCCTCGCACGACATCACGGACGAGCGTCCTGAGGGTCCGCCTGAAGCCGCACCGAGTGACGCGGCGCACCACCCGCCGCGGTTCGCGCCCCGCGACAGACGGGCCGACGCGTCGCCGCCACCGCCCAGCCGCCCGTCCAGCCGCCCGTCCCGGCGCCGCCTGCTCACCTGGGGAGGTGCGATGCTCGGCGCCGCTGGGGTCACCGCCACGGCCGTCTTCGTGAACAGCCTCGGAGGCGGCGGCGCGGGCGACAGTGGCGGTGAGGACCGCGCGGGCGACGAGGCGAAGGACGGCGCCTGGCCGGATTCGGTGCTGAAGGGCCGGGTGCGGTGGACCCGGGAGGTCGGTGAACTCCCCTTCAACGGCGCGCTGTCGCGCAGCGGGGGCGATCTGTATCTCATCGACGGCGCCACGCTCACGCGTATCGACGCGGAGACCAACACCGTCCGCTGGACGTACCCGTCGCAGGACCTCAAGGGCGCCGAACCCCTCGGCGACCTGGTCTACGTGCTCAAGGACGGTCTTTTCGAACCGGAACTCATCGCGCTCCACGCCGACAGCGGGCGGGAGGCGTGGAACTCGGGGTCGCTGATCCGCAATCCGCACCGGCCGCGCCGCCCGTTCAGCCGGCCGAAGAACCAACTCGAGGGGAACTACGGCAAGGTCGCCGCCTCCGACGAAGCCGTCGCTCTGATCTCCTACACCTCGTACGCCACCGCTCAGGCGCAGCGCACCTCCTGGGACCGGCGCTGGCGGGCGTACGGCTTCGACCCGCGTACGGGAGACCCCTTGTGGTTCCACGAAGGGAGCGCCGCCGAGGTGATCGGCGTGGACCAGGCGGGCGGCCGTATCGCGGTGGCCGTCTCCGCGGGCCCGGACCTCGGCACGGACGCGTACGCCAAGGACGATCCGCTCGTCGTGCTGCGGGCGGGCAAGGGCACCGTGGAGCGGGAGATCGAAGGCGGCGCGCCCAGGCCACAGGCTCACCCCGGAGCGGAGGGAACCCGCTACTACGCGACGAGCGAGTCGATCCAGGCGGTCGACCTGGCCACCCGCCGCACCGTGTGGAGCCAGCCCCTGAAGTCGGGCAGCACCGTCACCCCGCGGGCCACCGACGGCATGGTGCACGCCCCGGACGCGGGCGGGCGACTGCGCGGGTTCGACGCCACGTCGGGCGAGCCGCGCTGGATGCTCGACAACGTGCGCGAGCTGGCGGCCGGGGACAACTCCCCGTTGGTGGCCGACGGTCTGCTCTACGTCGCCGGGCCACGGCCCGGCGCTTCGGGCGAACCCACCTGGGGCCTGCGCGCGCTCGACCCCAGGACGGGTGCCACGGTCTGGGCCGTGGCCCTGGACGACATCGCGGACGTCGACGCCGCGGCCGCGCGCGACGGGCTCGTCCACCTCTGGGCGGGCGGCACCTTGTACACGATCAGCGGACCGGGTCCGGCATGACCAACACCCTGCCCGGCGGCGACCTGCGGCCCGGCGACCCCAGCCGCCTCGGCGGTCACCGGATCATCCGGCGGCTCGGATCCGGCGGCATGGGCCAGGTCTTTCTGGGGCGCAGCCCCGGCGGGCGGCTCGTCGCGGTGAAGACCGTGCATGAACACCTCGCGGCCGACCCGCACTTCAGGGAACGCTTCCGGCGCGAGGCGAGCGCCGCGCGTGCCGTCACGGGCGCGCATACGGCAGCCGTTCTCGACGCCGACCCGGACTCACCGCTCCCCTGGCTCGCCACCGCCTTCCTGCCCGGGGTCACGCTGCGCCGCGCGGTCGCCGCCTGCCCGCCGTTCGGCGCGGACGTCGTGCGCTCGCTCGGGGCCTGTCTGGCCGAGGCCCTGGCGAGCATCCACGCGGCGGGCATCGTGCACCGCGACCTCAAACCGTCGAACGTACTGCTCACCTCCGACGGCCCCCGCGTCATCGACTTCGGCATCGCCCGCGTCACCGGCGACCTCGCTCTGACCGAGGCGGGGTCGATGATCGGCACCCCCGGGTTCATGGCCCCCGAGCAGATCGAGGGACGGCAGGTCGGGCCGCCCGCCGATGTGTTCGCACTCGGCGCCGTACTCGCCTTCGCGGCGGGCGGCGGCAATCCGTTCGGCTCGGGGCCCGTCGCCGTCCTGCTCTACCGCGCCACCCACGAGGAGCCACGCCTCACGGACGTACCGGCTCGGGGAGGCCTGCGTGAGCTGGTCGCGGAGTGCCTCGCCAAGGACCCGGCGCTGCGTCCCACGGTCGACGCCGTGCTCGTGCGGGCCTCGGCTGCCGACGCGCCGCTGTGGTGGCGCGAGGAGCCGCTGCGGTCAGTCATATCCGGCCACGAACCGGATGTGCCGGACAGGCCGGATGCGCCGGACAGGCCGGAGGAGGGGACGGCGCGAGCCACCGCGGTCACCGCGTCGGCCACCGCGGTCGCCGCCTCCCCCACGCCTGCACACCTGAATGTCACCGACCGCGCCGATCGGCACCGCACCCTCACCCGCCGCGGCCTCATCGTCTCCGGGGGCGGCGGGCTCGCGGGGATCGCCGGGTGGGCGATCTCCCGGCCCCGGACGAAGAAGGCAGGCGCGGCGCAGGACGGGCTGCTGCTGCGGAAGGGCTCGCGGCGGCCCGGCAACGTGCGCTGGAGCCTGACCTCGGACGGCGGCACCCTGGACGCCTTCCTGCTCGCCGGGGCCACCGTGCTCGTCCACGGCACGAAGCCCTACGCCCGCATGGAGGGCCAGATCCGTGCTGTCGCCGCCGGGCCAGGCACCCTGGGCTGGCGGTCCGCGGCCCTCGCTGACGTGCCTGCGCCGTGGGGCGTCGCGGGCGGCGTGCTGGTGGCGCCCGGACTCCTGTCACGGGGCCTTGACCTGCGTACCGGCGATCCATGGGAGCCGAAGGACGCCTGGCCGGCGTCAGGGGTGCACTGGTTCGCCGTCGCGGGCCGAAGACTGGTCACGCTGGCCACCGGGGAGACGTCGACCGACCGGGTGCTGCGCTCCCGGGACCTGCCCGGCGGTGGCTCGTCCTGGGCGCTGAAGGACGCCGCCCACTGGTACCGGCCCGCTGTCTCCGGCGCTTCCCTCCTTCTCGTCCCCGACCCCGCCGAGCTGTCGTTCGACACCTCGGTCGTCTGTGTCGACGCCGACACCAGGAAGAGGCTCTGGACGTACGCGGGCGTCGCCGACGACGAGAAGGTGGTCACCGCACCCGTCGCACTGCCCGGGTCGGGTGGCCGGGCCGCCCGCTTCGCGCTGCTCACCGACCAGGACGAGCTGCACCTCCTGGACGTACGCAGAGACACGCTCATCGGGCGGCGGGCGATGGACGTGCGGGCCGCGACCGGCACCACGGCCCTGGGCCACGCCTCCGGCACGGGCCTGCTGCTCGCCGGTGGCCAAAAGCTCATCGGCTTCGACCCCGACGACGGCAAGCAACGCTGGAGCTTCCCCACAGCCGGGCTCGACACCAGCTGGCCCGAGCTGCCCGGCGGCGGACGCGGCCCCGTCACGGCGGACGGGGTCCTGCTGCACTGGACCGACGCGAAGGCCTTGCAGGGCATCGACCTGGCCACCGGCAAGAAGCTCTGGACGGTGCCGTTCGACGACACCGCCCTGGTCCCGCCCACCGTCGGCGGCGCCACGGTCTACGCCACCGCGGGCCGCGTCTGCAGGGCACTGACCCTGCGCGGCGGCAAGGTCGTCAAGGAGTGGCCGGTGGACGGCGAGGTCACCGGCCTGGCCGCCGACGCGTCCGGCTGGTACGCGCGGATCGGCGACGACTCCGTACGCGCCGTCAACGCCGTCGGCGCGGGTTAGCCGCGCTGGCGCCGCCACGGGCCCGTGATCGCAAGCAGGATGCCGGGCGACTGGATGCTGGCGTACAGCGTCTTGCCGTCGGGCGAGAACGTGACGCCGGTGAACTCGCTGTAGGAGGGCTTCTCGGGTGTGCCCGCGTTGAGTTCGTTGCGTGCGATCGGGTACGTACGGCCGCGCTCGGTCGCCCCGAAGAGGTGCTGGATGCCGCTGCCGTCCTCGGCGATGACGAGGCCGCCGTACGGGGAGACCGTGATGTTGTCCGGGCCGTCGAAGGCGCCGTCCTTGGAGGGATCCGGGTTGACGCCGAGGAGGACCTTCAGGGTGAGGGTGCGGCGCGCGGGGTGGTAGAACCACACCTGCCCGTCGTGCTGGACGGGGCTCTCGTCGCGGGCGAACGAGGCGACGATGTAGACGCCGCCGTCACCCCACCACATGCCTTCGAGCTTGCGGGCGCGCGTGATGTCGCCGTCGTCGAACTGCTCGCGCACCGGGACCGTGCGGGCGTCGCGGTCCGGCACCTCGACCCAGTCCACGCCGTAGACGGTGCCGATCCTGGTGGCGCGGGACAGGTCGTCCACGAAGCGGCCGCCGGAGTCGTAGCACTTGGGCGCCTTCAGCACGCCCGCGTCGTCGGCGAGGGTGCGCAGCTTCCCGCGGCCGTGCTTGAAGCCGTGCGGCGGGGTCCAGCGGTAGAGCAGGCCGTTGGGCTCGTCGGCGTCCTCGGTGAGGTAGAGGTGGCCGCGCTTGGGGTCGACGACGACGGCCTCGTGGGCGTAGCGGCCGAGCGCCTTGATGGGCTTGGGGGCGCGGTTGGCACGCCGGTCGTAGGGGTCGACCTCGAAGACGTAGCCGTGGTCCTTGGTCATGCCGTTCTTGCCGGCCTTGTCCTCGGTCTCCTCGCAGGTCAGCCAGGTGCCCCAGGGAGTGCTGCCGCCCGCGTAGTTGGTGGCGGTGCCCGCGATGCCGACCCACTCGGCGACGTGTCCGTCACGGCGGACCTCGACGACCGTGCAGCCGCCGGACGCCGCCGGGTCGTAGACGAGGCCTTCGGTGAGCGGGACCGGGTGCGCCCACTTGGAGCGGGGGCCGCTCAGCTCGTGGTTGTTGACGAGCAGCGTCACACCGCGCGGGCCCTCGAAGGTGGCCGTGCCGTCGTGGTTGGACGGCGTGAACTCGCCGGTCTCCAGCTTTGTCCTGCCGCTGTGCGTGAGGACGCGGTACGAGAATCCGGCGGGCAGCGCGAGCAGGCCCTCCGGGTCGGGGACGAGGGGGCCGTAGCCGGGGGCGGCCCCGAGCTCGTCGGCCCCGTCCTCCCCGTCCTCCGTCGTGTCCTGGGCGGCGAGCGCGCCGGGCGCGGTGGCGAGCGCGCCGACGCTGCCGGCAAGCGCGACTCCCGCGCCGGTGACCGCGGAGCGTCTGGCGAAGTCCCTGCGAGTGAGCGACATGATCTCTCCTGAGGCGCGTACGGGCTGGCTACGGGCTGACTGTGTACGTGCTGCGACTCCCGGCCCGCGTACTTCCGGTTTCGGCCGGGCCGCTGTCGGCGTCACGTTCCCGCTCACGTATAAACGGCGGTTGAACGCTGTCCGACATCAAGGGGCCTCCTTCCATGAACCTGCCAGCCACCGGCCGCCGTGTCCTGATCAGCGGGGCCTCCCGAGGCCTGGGCAGAGCCCTCGCGCAGGCCTTCGCCACGAACGGCGACCGCGTCGCGGTGCACTACGGCTCGCGCGAGGAGGAGGCGCGCGCGACGCTCGCGTCCCTGACGGGCGAGGGCCATGTGCTGGTGGGCGGTGACCTGTCGGACCCGGCGGGCGCCGCGGACGTGGCGGGGCGCGCCGCCACCGCGCTCGGCGGCCTGGACGTCCTGGTCAACAACGCCGCCGTGAACCTGCCGCATCCCCTCGCCGACACGTCGTACGAGGACTGGGCGGCGCTCTGGCAGCGGCATGTGTCGGTGAACCTCCTGGCCACGGCGAACCTCAGCCACTTGGCGGCCCGCCGGATGATCGACCAGGGCACGGGGGGCCGGATCGTGAACATCGGCTCGCGCGGCGCGTTCCGCGGGGAGCCCGACCACCCTGCGTACGGGGCGACCAAGGCGGCCGTCCACGCGCTCGGGCAGTCCCTCGCGGTGTCGCTCGCGCCGTACGGGATCGCGGTGGCATCGGTGGCGCCCGGCTTCTTCGGGACCGAGCGGGTCGCGCACCGGCTGAGCGGGGAGGAGGGCGCGGCGATCCGCGCGCAGAGCCCGTTCGGGCGGGCGGGCACGGCGGACGAGATCGCCGCGGCGGTGCTCTGGCTCGCCTCGCCGGTCGCGGAGTGGGCGTCGGGCACGGTCCTCGACCTCAATGGCGCTTCACATCTGCGTACGTGAAAACGGAATCGGCCCACGTGAGCCATTGGTTGGAAGAGTCTTCGTAAACAAGGTCAACAGGAACGGATCACCCGTAAAGGCAAGATTTCGTGCAGAACGCCTTGACCCGCGATCCACACGGCAATAGACATCACCTACGTGCATCACCCGTAGGGGGAGGCGAGCCGCGTGGACGCACAGCAGGCACGCAGTCTCCATGAGGACCGGCTGATGAAGCTGGCCAATGTCACCGGTGTCGGCACCGGGAGGGACGAGAACTCGGGTACGGACGTGATCGTCGTCTTCGTCACCCGCAAAGTTCCCCGTGACCGGCTCCGTGACGAAGACGTGGTTCCGGAGGTGCTCGAAGGCGTCCCCGTGCGTGTACTCGCGATCGGCGGCGTCGACGCCCAGGCCCAGGCCTAGGACAAGGCCAAGGACAGAGCACGGACCGGAACTCCGACCCTGCAATGAAGGCGAAGAGGTGGTCTGGCGTGAGCCAGCCCGAATTGATGCGAGGACCCACCGGCGGTCAGCTCAGTGACAGCTCCCGCCAGCAGGCGACATCCGACTTCCTGCGGCCCCAGTCGCCGCTGGCCAACGTCGTCGGCTTCGGCCACGGCGTGAAGTGGACCGACGGACAGCCCACCGGCGAACCGGCCGTCATCGTGTTCGTCACCCAGAAGGTCCCGGAGTCCATGCTCCCGGAGCGGGACGTCGTCCCGCGCCAGATGGACGACGGCACGCCCACCGACATCGTCGCGGTCGGCCATGTCGCCGCGCAGCGGCAGCAGCGCAGGTCTTCCCGCGCCGATGACCGCTCCTCGGTGACGTACGAACCCGACGGCAGCGTGAGCGACCAGCTCGCGGGCCTGTCGCAGCCCCAGCTCCAAGAGCTCGCCGGGCTCGGCGCGTTCGAGCCGCAGCTCCTCAAGCGCCGCCTGCGCCCGTGCCCCTCCGGATTCTCGGTCGGCAACGTGCGCGTGACGGCCGGCACGCTCGGCAGCGTCGTCTACGACTTCCTGCCCGGCGCCTCCGTCGACCCGCCGGGCCCCGGCCTCGGCGTACCGGCGAAGTTCTACATCCTCTCCAACAACCACGTGCTGGCCGACTCCAACCGCGCGCAGCTCGGCAGCGCGATCGTGCAGCCAGGTGTCTTCGACGGCGGCCAGGACCCGGCCGACCGCATCGCGACCCTGGAGCGCTTCATCACGATCCAGTTCGCCCCGCAGATCCCGCTGGAGCGCCACAACAACGTCGTCGACGCGGCGCTCGGCACCGTCGACTTCCAGGACGCGACCCGTGAGACGTACTTCAGCGGTGCTCCGCGCGCCTGGCGCCGCAAGGCGAACGTCGCGGTCGGCGACCACGTGAAGAAGACCGGCCGTACGACCAACATCTCCTTCGGCCGGATCATCGCCGTCGACGCGACCATCGACGTCAACTACGGCACGGCGGGCACGGCCCGCTTCAAGGACCAGATCCTGACGACGAACATCTCCGCGGGCGGCGACTCGGGGTCCTTGGTGACCTCACTCGACAACGTCGCGATGGGCCTGCTGTTCGCCGGATCGTCCACCGTGACGGTGCTCAACCACCTCGAGAACGTCCGCGCGCTGCTGCGGGTGGAGATCTCCGAGCAGCTGGCCTGACCGTCCGCACCACGAGAGGAGGGCTTCATGACCACTCAGGCACGCAAGCAGAAGGGGCAGGCCCGCGCGGAGCACCGCTTCCACAACCCGCAGGGCGCCGAGGTCAAGACGCGCGACGAGGCATTCGCCGCGCCCCAGGACGTGTCCGCCGAGGCGGTCTCCACCACCTGCAAGCTGGAGCTGCACAACGGCGCGATCACGTTCGCCATCGAGGTGAAGTACAACCCCAACACCTACCCGCACGTCGTGACCGGCGGCCAGATCACCTCCGGCATCTGCGGCGCCCCGTGGGACATCACGGGTGGCCTCATGGGCGACACCATGCGCCTGGACGCCAAGCGGACGGGCCAGGGCACCTGCGCCGACACGATCACGCTCGTCGGCGAGTACCAGAACCCTCCGGCGTACCGGGGAACGTACGGCTTCAACGGTGCGACGTCGTCGTTCAAGCACACGACGAAGTACGAGTGCTGAGCTGACACCACTACCGGGCGGGCCGGGAACCCCGGCCCGCCCGGTACGGCTGTTCCCTCATCAGATCCCTTGCTGCGACCGCGCCTTGAACGCCGCCTTGCGGGCTTCCTTGGCCACCTTCTTGTCGGGGTGCAGGCGCCCCATCGCCTCCAGCACGTCCGCGGTGGCGGGGTGCTCGACCCGCCAGGCCGCGGCGAAGAACCCGCTGTGCTGCTGCGAGAGGCCCTCCACGAGACCCTGCAGCTCATCCGAGTTGCCCTCGGCGGCGAGCTGCGCGGCGATCGTGTCGATGGTCAGCCAGAAGACCATCGCCTCGGAGGGCGCGGGCACGTCCGCGGCCCCGTGCTCCGCCAGCCACACCCGGGCGAGCCCACCGAGCTCGGCGTCGTCGAGCACATCGCGGAGCGCCGGCTCCGCCTCCTGGCCCACCAGCGAGAGCGCCTGCTGGCACCGGAGCCGCCGGAGCGGCGCCCCCTCGTCCCCGCCCCGCGCGGCGGCCAGCAACTCCCGTGCCGCGTCCAGCGGTTCGTGCCGTGCGAGCCACAGCTCGATCTCGGCCTGCGCGGCGGCCTGCGGGAAACCGGCCGTCCCTTCGAGCAGCGCGTCGGCGCCCTTGTCGGCGAGATCGCCGACCGCGGGGGCGTCCACGCCCGCCTCCAGCATCCGCGCCCGGATGCCGTACACACCGAGCGGGGTCAGCCGGACCATGCCGTACCGCGTGACGTCCTCGTCGTCCTCAGGGAGCGGCGCCTCGGCCTCGTCGATGTCGACCATGAGGGCCTCGTCGACCGGCTGGTACTCGATGAGGCCCAGCGGCTCGAAGAGCCGGAACTGGTCGTCGAGCTTCATCATCGCGTCCGAGACCTGCTCCAGGACGTCGTCCGTCGGCTCGCCCATGTCGTCGGGCACGATCATCGACGCGGCGAGCGCGGGCAGCGGCACCGGGCCCTCGCCCGCACCGGCGTCCCCGGCGGTGAGCAGGTACAGGTTGCCGAGCACACCGTCCAGGAAGTCCGCCTCCGCCTGCGGGTCCCAGCCGAGCTCCTCGAAGTCGATCTCGCCGTTCTCCTCCAGGACGTCCAGGAGGTTGTCCATGTCGGGCACGGTCGCGTCCGAGTACACGGTGTCCAGGGCGCCGAGCCAGACGCCGAGGATGTCCTGCGGGCTGCCGGACGTGAGCGCGGCGAGGTCCTCGCCCGCGGTCACCGTGCCGAGCGCGTCCTCTCCGTCGGGGCCCCCGGCCTCGTCCCCGTCCGTGACGTCCACCAGGCCCGTGTCGACGGCCACGCGCCAGGCCTCACTCGCGTACGCGGCGGCGTCCGGGTCGTCCGCCGCGAGGCCGAGCTCGG
>NZ_BAAAUG010000048.1:0-4030 GCF_039533825.1 Streptomyces rectiviolaceus | reverse complement strand
TCATCACGGTCAAGCCGAACTCGGCCGCCGTGGAAGCCGCCCCGGCCGCGGGCACCGTCGAAGCCCTCACCGTCTCCTTCTCGGAGCAGGCGACCGGCACCAAGGTGACCGCGCGCACCCCGCGTGAGTCGACCGGCCGCCCCGAGCTGACCGAGGCCGCCATCGTGGTCTCCGGCGGGCGTGGTGTGAACGGGGCGGAGAACTTCCACCTCATCGAGTCCCTGGCCGACTCGCTGGGCGCGGCCGTGGGTGCCTCGCGTGCCGCGGTGGACGCGGGCTGGTACCCGCACTCCAACCAGGTCGGCCAGACCGGCAAGTCCGTCTCGCCGCAGCTGTACATCGCTTCGGGTATCTCGGGTGCGATCCAGCACCGGGCGGGCATGCAGACCTCGAAGACGATCGTGGCGATCAACAAGGACGCCGAGGCCCCGATCTTCGACCTGGTCGACTACGGCGTGGTCGGTGACCTCTTCGACGTGGTCCCCGCCCTCACCGAAGAGGTCAACACCCGCAAGGGCTGATCTCGTTGACTTGTACGAGGCCCTTGCCCCGCGTCGCGCGGGGCAAGGGCCTCGCTGCGTCACAAGGTCAGGGACGCCTGCACCGGCAGATGGTCGCTCGGGAACTGTCCGCCCTGCGAGAAGGTGTTGATCACCGCCGAGTGGACCCGCACCCCGGGCGTCGCCAGGATCCAGTCGATCCGGTCGCCGTCCGGCACCAGCGGCTTGTAGCCGTGGAAGGTGGCGTACGCCTTGCTGCGCTCGTCCGCCGCGTCCCACGTGTCGACGAGACCGGCGCCCAGCATCGTGTCGTAGACCGGGTTCTTGTGGGCTGCGACATTGAAGTCACCCGTGACCAGGAGCGGCAGGGACGGGTCGAGGGCGCCGATCCGTTCGGAAATCAAACTCGCGGCACGCGTGCGTGCGTACTGACTCGCGTTGTCGAGGTGGGTGTTGAGGACGTACAGCTCGGTGTCCGTGCGCAGGTCGTGGAAGCGGACCCAGGTGACCATGCGGATGGAGCCGCCGCCCCAGGTGTTGGATCCGATGACGTCCGGGGTGTCGGAGAGCCAGTAGTGGTCGTACTCGATCGGCGCGAGTCTGCGGGTGTCGAAGAAGACGGTCATGAACTCGTTGCGGCTGCCGCCCGCCCGGCCGGTGCCGATCCAGTCGTAGTGCGGGCCCAGGTCCTCGGCGATGTCCCGTACCTGCTGGTAGAGGCCTTCCTGGGTGCCGATGACATGAGGGCGCGCGCGGCGCAGCAGTTCCCGGGTCACCGGGCGGCGGTCGGCCCAGGTGTTGGGCGGCGTGGTGCTCGCGTAGCGGAGGTTGAACGACATGACCTCCAGGCGGCGCCCCGCGCGCTCCACCGCGTGCGCGGGTGAGGCGGCAAGCGCGGTGGTGAACAAGGGAACGGCCACAGCGGCCAGCGCGGTCTGCAGGCCGAAGCGGCGCGAAACTCGGGTGTCATTCGGCACGCGGTCTCCTTCGATGGGTGGCGGTCAGGCTGAGGTGCGGGCACACGAGTGCGGAAGCAGGATCTGAGACATGGGTGAACGGACGAGGTCCGGCAGACGAGAGGGTGTTGACCAGCGGGAAGGTCGCCGGATAACTTCGCCATGCGGATTGTTGATTCCGTGAAGCGGAAGTTCTTCGTGCTTCTGAGTGGTCCTGAGTGGTCCTGAGTGTGTGGTCCTGAGCGTGTGGAGGGTGCAGGAATGGGTCAGCAAGAGAAGGTGGCAACGAGTCTCGCGGGCGCGGTCAGCGAGGGCATCAGCGCTTCCCTCGCCCCGGTGGACGCGGAGCTCGAGCGCCGCTACCCCGGCGACCCGGGCACCCGCCAGCCGGTCCACACCGTGTACGTCCCCGGTGAGCTCTTCGGCGCCGACACCATCCGTACGTGGGGCGACCAGGCCCTGAAGGCCCTCGACGAGCACGCCCCGGACGCTGCCTCCTTCGCGGCCGTCCTCGGCCTTGCCGACGACCTGGCCGCGCCGGTCTACGACCGCGTACGCGCCAAGCTGGAGCGCGAGCCCGTCGAGGACCTGCGCATCGACTTCGAGGACGGCTACAAGGGCGCGGACGAGGACCAGGACGCCGCCCGCGCGGCCCGCCTGGTCGCCGAGGCCTACAAGAACGGCACCGCCGCCCCGTACATGGGCATCCGCATGAAGTGCATGGAGGAGGCGGTGCGCGACCGCGCCATCCGCACCCTCGACATCTTCCTGTCCGGGCTCATGGAGGCGGGCGGCCTGCCGGACGGCCTCGTCCTGACGCTGCCCAAGGTGACCTACCCCGAGCAGGTCACCGCGATGGTGCGCCTCCTGGAGGAGTTCGAGAAGGTGCGCGGCCTGGAGGCGGGCCGGATCGGCTTCGAGATCCAGATCGAGACCAGCCAGTCCATCCTCGCCACCGACGGCACCGCCACCGTGGCCCGCATGATCGGCGCCGCCGAAGGCCGTGCCACCGGCCTGCACTACGGCACCTTCGACTACAGCGCCTGCCTGGGCGTCAGCGCCGCCTACCAGACCAGCGACCACCCGGCCGCCGACCACGCCAAGGCGATCATGCAGGTCGCGGCGGCCGGCACCGGCGTACGCGTCTCGGACGGCTCCACCAACGTCCTGCCCATCGGCACCACCGAGAAGGTCCACGACGCCTGGCGGCTGCACTACGGCCTCACGCGCCGCGCCCTGGCCCGCGCCTACTACCAGGGCTGGGACATGCACCCCGGCCACATCCCCACGCGCTACGCCGCCGTGTTCGCCTTCTACCGCGAGGGCTTCGAGCAGGCCGCAGCCCGCCTGTCCGCGTACGCCGCCCACCGCGAGGGCGGCGACGTGGCGGACGAGCCGGCGTCGGCCAAGGCACTCGCCGGCTACCTGCTGCGCGGCCTGGACTGCGGCGCCCTGGACGTCGGCGAGGTCACGCGGCTCACCGGCCTGACGCTGGCCCGCCTGCAGAGCTTCTCGGGCCCGCGCCGCGGAGACCTCACGCCGCACGGCAAGTAACTCCCGGCACGCGCTGTCACCCCTGCCCCGTAGTCTGTGAGCCACGAAAAGTGGTGTCACAGGAACGGGGCAGCGGTGACTTCGGGGGATCAGGAACAACCGGGCGGCGTCGGCCGCCTCCTCGCCGGGCGCTATCGCGTGACGGCGCAGCTCGGACGCGGCGGCATGGGCGTCGTCTGGCGCGCCGTCGACGAGGTGCTCGGCCGCGAGGTCGCCGTCAAGGAACTGCGTACGTACACGGACGCGGCCGGGCCCGAACTGGCCGACCTGCGCGTACGGATGCAGCGCGAGGCCCGCGCGGCCGCACGGGTGCGCCATCCCGGAGTCGTCGCCGTACACGACGTGGCGGAGGTCGACGGTCGGCCCCTGATCGTCATGGAACTGGTCGACGGACCCTCCCTGGACGACGTACTGCGTGATCGCGGCACCCTCGACCCCCGCGAAGCGGCGGCCGTCGGCGCCAAGGTCATGGACGCGCTCGCCGCCGCCCACCGCGCCGGGGTCCTGCACCGCGACGTCAAGCCCGGCAACATCCTCCTGGAGACCGGTGGCCGCGTCGTCCTGACCGACTTCGGCATCGCCACGATGGACGACCCGGGGGACGGCTCCGCCACGCACCTCACACGCAGCGGCGAACTCGTCGGCTCCCTGGACTACTTGGCGCCCGAACGCGCCCAGGGCCAGGACCCGGGCCCCGCCTCCGATGTGTGGGCCCTGGGCGCCACGCTGTACGCGGCGGTCGAGGGCGCGTCCCCCTTCCGCCGTACGTCGACGTGGTCCACGCTCACCGCGATCGTCAGCGACCCGCTGCCCGAACCGCTGCGGGCAGGCCCTCTGATCCCCGTGCTGCAGCAGCTGATGCACAAGGACCCGCAGGCACGGCCGGACGCCCAGCAGGCGGCGCTGATCCTCGCCGACGCGGCCGGCGGCGCGGTGACGACCGCGCTGCGCGAGCCAGCGCCGCGGCCGAGGGAGACCACGGAGCGGAGCATCCCCGGCGCGCCGCCGCCGGGCTTCGGG